>JANOGZ010001071.1:0-3888 GCA_031406255.1 Pyrinomonadaceae bacterium
AGCGCCAACCGAACCCCTCAAGATACACCCAAGCAGCACCCGCGTGCTACCGAAGAAAATATAGTCTCGCCAAGCGTTAGGCTCCAGGCCCTGAACTTTCTTCATTAGCCTGACGCGGTTTCAGTGGCGAAGCGCACGCAGTTTTTGAGCGCGGCCTTCGCTTCGTACATGGCGGCGTCAGCGCACGCAATCAACTGCTGCGGCGATTGCACATGCTGCGGAAAAGCGGCGACGCCAAAGCTCGCCGTTAAGACCAACTCCAGCCGGCGACCGCCCGTAAAGACATGGGCGGCGATTTTCTCGCGCACGCGCTCGGCGACCAGCACCGCCTCTTCCGTACCGGTTTCCGGCAGGATAACGACGAACTCGTCGCCACCGTAGCGCGCCACCACATCCGTATCACGGACGGAAGCGAGAATGACCGCGGCCAGTTCCATTAACAGGTGCGAGCCGACGAGATGGCCGTGCTGATCGTTGATTCGTTTAAAGTCGTCGAGGTCGAGAAACATCGCCGCGACCATCGAGTCGTAGCGGCGCGCGCGCTTGATTTCGCTGGTCAGATACTGGCGCAGGAAACGCGCGTTGTGCAGCTTCGTCAGATCATCCGTCTGCGACAGCCGTTCGGCTTCGGCGATGCGCACGGAATTGGCCAACGCCGCCGCGAGCGGCATCGCCAGCGCCGACAACAGCTCGTCGTCGGCCTGCGAGAAAGCGCGCGCGCCGGCGCCTTCGCGCACCGCTTCCAGGACGCCGATAACGCGTTCGCCGCTGATGAGCGGCACGGCGATGATGCACTGCCCGCCCTTCTTTTCCCGCACCGTCTCGGCGCTTGCGCCCGCCGTCCGCGCCGCCCCTGATTCTGCGCCCGAGAGCGCGAGCGCCTCGCCGCGCAGCGCGCTCCGCCAATCATCTTCCGGTAGATCGCGCTCGCGCTCGGTGATCCCGCGCACGGCCAGCGGCTCGAACCTCGCTTCTTCGGTCGCGCCCGTTTCTCCCATTAAGTAAAGCGCCCATCGGTCGGCGCGCACGACCGGCGCCAGACCGGTCAGCGCCGTCGCGGCGGCGCTCTTCTGATCGTTCGCAAAATGCAGGGCGGCGACCGTTTCAAATACCGCACGCAGGCGTTCGCCGCCGAGTTTTTCGGGTAAGCGGATGATCGGGGGAGCATTGTCAAGGCTTTCTACCAGCGGCAGAAGGTTGCCGGTCGTGCCGCGCGCCTCCAGTCCGCGCAGCAGCGCCGGTAGTTGGGCCGGTTCATCGGCGATGGCACGAAAGCCCAGGCGCCTGAGCGCAGAAACATCGAGGGGTCGGCGCAGGGCGCGCTGGTGCTGGTTTGCGGTCACACGACGACAGGCGACGAGCGGGGCATTCGGCCAGCGGATCGCTGCCCGGCTAACGGCCGCGTGAAGCTCGCCCACTTCCGCGCCGGCCGCCACTTCGTAGAGCACCGCGAGCGGCGAGCCATCGGTCTCTTCCGTCTCGTCCGCCTCACCATTGAATTTTGCGGTGGCCGCGATCGTGGTGGCCGCGACTCCAGCCTCACGCAGCGCTTCGAGCAGCGCCGGGGCTGGAAGGCCGTGTTCACCGCTCAGCAAAATCACTCGCTTCATCATGAAACAAAAGTTATCGACGGTCGCTACTTCTGCGCCGCATCCGGGGAGAAAGGAAATTGATACCTGTTTTTATTACCCTGCGGGTCTTGCGCTTCGACCGTAATCTCGCGGGTTCCCCGGGGGGCGTTGATTTGCAGCTGGAAAGAACCATCTCCGCCGGCCAGGGTTTCCCGCCCGCCGATGTGTACCGTGGTGCCAGCCTGCGTCTGGCCGCGCACAAGGTAGATGCTGCCCGCGACGTATTCAAAGGAAAGATTCGAGACCGTGATGCGCTCACCCGACCCCGAAGGCGCGATGATGAATTTCTGCGGCTCGCTCCATTCGCTCGCCTGACCCGAAGCCGCCATCGCGCGCACGCGCCAGAAATAATTACCGGGACGAAGGCTACCGGCGTTGAATTCCGTCGCGTCCAGTTGATCGCGCTCGATCACTTTCCCGGTCGCGACGAAAAAGGGCGAAGTGGCGACTTCCACCCGGTAATGCGCCGCCGCGCCCGTTCCGGGGCGCTGCCAGCGCAGCGCAACGCCCGCGCCGCCTGGAATCCTTTCCAGGTCGCGCGGCGCGACCGGCGTCGGCACGTCGAGCAGCCGCTCCCGGCGCGCGACGCTGCCCGACTGATTAATGGCGACAAACTCGCCCGCCCGCAAAGTGGTCTTCTCGCCACCGCGCGTATTCGTATCAACGCTTCCCGAAGCGACGCGAATATCCTCCGAATTGTCTTCCCGCACACCGAAACTGGCTCCGGTTTGCGACGCCAGACGATTTTCCGTTAATTGCGTTTCGACGATGTTGCTCGTTCCTTCCGCCTGCTGCTCGGTGCGGACGTTAATCTGCCCGCGGGCTACGGCGACACGGACGTTGGTGCGGCCTCCGCCCGCCGGATCACTGGTGTTATCGCGAATGGTGACGACACTGTTCGGGCGCACGATCAACGTCGAGCCGTCGATGAGAGAGATGCGGGCGCGGCCATCGGCCTGAGTCTGCACGATGTCGCCCGGATAGAGCTGCGTGTCGCTGCGCGCCGGAACGGTCTCCCGCGTCTGGGCGCGCACCACGCGGACATCACCATCGAACGAATCGAAGCGCGCTCCGGCCGGAGCGGGCTCGCTCGCCCCCGTGTTTTTGAAGGGATTGCCGTGCGTCCAGACATAGACGCCCACGCCGCCCGCCAGCACGCCGAGCGCGAGCAACACAACGATAATGTAGATGGACCGTTTCGAGACTGCCCAGAAGTCAAGGTCGAAGCGACCGGATTTGGTAGCCATACAAAGGATTAAGCAAAAACCGAGGTCTAGTTGGGGGGCAAAAAAACTCGTGAGTTCGTCTACGCGCGAGACAGCCGGAGCCTGCTGCCATGTACCTGAGAGCGGAGGGGTGCTCTTTTGCCGACCGTTCGGCTGGCAGTGCTTGAGGACACTGCCCCATCAACAAATTAACACAAGCATAGGGCCTGTTCAAGCACCATTTTCGGCGGGCGGAGCAAATTGATCGAAAGAGGTGTATCAGCAGTGGCCTGACCGGTCTCCGGAGGGCTTTACAGGTGTTTTACCGTTCCCGCTTCCTCGGATTCGTTGGTCTCACTGTACGGGCCGGCTCCGAGCCGGCCGCCGTCATCATCAAAAGGCGAATTAAAGTTCGGAGGCAGCTCCACTTCGATCTTCGTCGCGGCCTTCTTCGGCCAGATGAGTGAGGCCACGACCGCGCCCGTCAGCACCACGGCCACGACGCCGAGCGAGATGAACGTCGGGATATCGATATGAACGGCGTGGACGAGCATCTTCGCGCCGATGTAGGTGAGGACGATGGCCAGGCCGATCCTGAGATAGTGGAACTTCTCGACCACGCCCGCCAGCAGAAAGTAGAGCGAGCGAAGACCGAGAATGGCGAAAACGTTCGAGGTATAGACGATAAACGTATCGGTCGTGACGGCGAAGATCGCCGGAATGGAGTCCACCGCAAACACCAGGTCAGAGACCTCGACGATGACCAGCACCAGCAGCAGCAGCGTCCCCTGCACCCGCCCGTCAACGCGCGTGAAGAATTTCGCCTCTTCGTAGTGGCGCGTAATCGGGATCAGGCGCGTGACGAACTTGACCACCGGATTCTGCTCCGGGTGGATTTCGGTGTCCTGTTGACGGAACATCTTGATGCCCGTGTAGACCAGGAAAGCCCCGAAGATATAGATGATCCATTCAAAGCGCTGAATGAGCGCCGCACCGAGGAAGATCATCACGGCGCGCATCACCAGCGCGCCCAGGACGCCCCAGAACAGAAC
>JANOGZ010001084.1:0-3335 GCA_031406255.1 Pyrinomonadaceae bacterium
ACCGCCGACTTCACAAAACGGGTCGGATGAGAAGGATTAGTTGACACTCCCCGTCATAACTAAAGAAACGCGCTTTTCATCGCCGCGGCCGGTCGCGGGTCGCGCAGAATTCGCGGTCTGACCCGCCGAGGGGTGCTAAAAGCATCATTTTCCCCGACTTTTTCGTTTCACGCGTGAAATATTGTTCCATTTCCGCTTTAGCCGTGCTATAGTGCGCCGGTCAACGAGTTAAGGAAGCTCTCGGCAGGCGCTGAGAAACTGCATTCTGATTTTCGCGTCCCCCCTTTAGAAGCGACACCTGAATCGGCTAACGAGGTAGCAACGATGAATAATACGACAACGAAATCGAAGGTTAATCCGCTCAGCCGCCGTCCACGGCAACAGCGGCTGGTGATGGCGGTCAGAGGCGGCGCCGGCACGGGAAAAAGTCATTTCATCCGCAGCATGTCGGAAGCGGGGCTTGGCCGGCTGTGTATCTTCGATGTGGAGCGCAAATCGCGTCTGCTGAAGGGCGTCGGCACGGATTTTGACGGGCTCGAGATCGAGCATCCGGATGAGCTGCCGGAGTTTATTGACTGGGCGCTCTCCGGCGAGGGGCGCGAACAGAATTACGGATGCTTCGCGCTGGATTCGTGGGCCGGATATTTCAGCGCCAAGCATAGCGAGATGGTGGCGGCCGTGCGTGCGCGGACGAGCGACCCGCTGGCGCAACCCTCGGCCGAGGAGCTGGCGGCCGATCAGATGATTCTTCAGGGAGTCTTACGGCGGCTGTGCATGGAGAGCGGCAAGTCAGTGGTGATCGTCGACCAGATTCCCGCGAAGGGGAAGGAAGCCAAAGAAGATAATGAAGTGGGCCGCGTTCTGCCGATGACGGCGAGCGGTCTGGAATACTTCGTCGATGTGATGGTCGAGGTCTCCCTGCAGGAGCGCGAAGGTGAGATAACGCGCGTTTTCCAGGTGGTCAAGAGCAACAGCCCGGCTTTCGAAGTTGGTGTTGAGCTGATCGGAGACGTTCGTTTCAAAGACTTTCTCGATCACATGAAGAGCGCCACCGACCTTCCGCTTGAGGCGGCGAAGCCTTCGACCGTGCCGGAGACGCTGGAAGAGAAACCTTCCCCGCTCAGTCTCGTTCCGCCACCGATGACGATTCAGGAACTGGTCGCCAAAGCGGAAAAACTTGGCTTCAAAATGGCCGATATCGTCACCGGCGCGAAGCTCTATCACAATCAGCCGAATATCTATCGCCTGACACCCGAGCAGATCACCGATCTTGATCGCCGGATCACGGCGCGCATTGAGAAGACGAAAGCGACTCAGGATCCGGCCGCAGACCAGGAGAAACAAGCGCCTTCGACCGGCGAGACCGGCGCTAAAGCGCAATCCGCGCGCAACCTCAAACGAGCATAAAACGGCTCCGGCCATAGCGCCCGGAATTTTTTGGTGTGACGTTAAAGCGGGATCGAGGCTGGCAGCGCGGTGGTCGTTGTCAGCCTCGATCTGTTGATGCTCCGGCGCTCTTTTTGCGCTTTCAGGTAGGGCGCGACCTTCGGGTTGGCCTCATTCCATTTCGGCGCTTCCGGATCGTTGGCGATCATCATTAACCCGAGGGCGATCATCCGATTAACTCTCTCCATATTCGCGTAGTCAATCTTGTCCCAGTGATCACCAACGCCGTGATAATCGGGGAAAGCGAAGGCGACGCTCAACGTGTGCGCGGGCACGCCCTGATCGGCCAGCGCCTGATTGTCGCTACGGTTGAAATAGGCATCGCTATTGCGTGCGTGTTTGTAAACCCTGATCCCCGTCATCTCCCCGGCTCTCTTAAAAATCGCCCCCATATCTGAGAAGTCGAAGCCTGTCAGCGAAGCGCTGGCGATCTGCGGCCCTTCGCTATCATCGGTGCGACCGAGTTGTTCCAGATTCAGGTTGGCAACAGTTTTCTCGATCGGAAAAACAGGATGCTGACCGTAATAACGCGAGCCGAGCAACCCTTTTTCCTCACCGAAAAACGTCATGAAGACGATGCTTCGCTGCGGGCGCTCCGTGAGCGCGGCCAGGGCGGACGCCAGCTCGATCACGGAAACCGTGCCGCTACCATTATCGTTAGCGCCGTTAAAGATACGGTCGCCGGTTCCTCCGGGACGGACCCCGACATGATCGTAATGCGCGGTAATCAGCACGTAGGTATCTTTGAGCACTGGATCTGAGCCGCGCAGGAGACCGATGACGTTGCGCGCGGCGACGAGATTTGTTCCGGCATCAAGACTGCTGCCGCCCTTCCCGACCGGCGATGTAGCGGTCTGGAAATATCCATCATCGCCGACGGGCTCGAGTCCGGCGCGGCGGAATTGTGCGGCGATATATTCGGCGGCGATATCCAGACCACGCGAAGGCGTATCGCGGCCCTCCAGCACATCAGAGGCGATGAATGATAGATGGCCGCGCAGTGAATCAGCGGAGATACGATTCAGCGCGACCCTCATCTCGCGTGTCAGGGCGAACCTCCGCGCCGCGGTCTGCTGTCGCGCGCCGTGACTGGAGGCGCACACCGCAAAAATCAGAAGGCCGTAGACCAGCCGTTTGGATATGTAAGGGATGAGACGCATGCCATTCGCCGCCTCCCCGTGGGCGTTGGATATGAATACCTGGCGATTGAGGGGAGGGATCCGGGTTATTCCACGAGAGGAAGCGATTCGAGCGTGCGCCGCCAGACGTCGGATTCGGTCTGCTCCGGCTTACGTTTCCCGAACAACAGCGCGATATTTGTGCCGGCTGCATCGTAGAGCTCCAGCGACGTGACGAAACCATCGTTCGTCATCTTTCTCACGATCCACGCCGAGTCGATTTCATCTTCGCGGACATGCAGATTAAATCCCGGATCAAGCACGTTGAGCCAGTTGCCGGCCCGCTTAACGTTATAAATCGGGCCCGTATGGATCTGGATGACCCCCACATTGCCGACAAAGACCATGATCGGCATTTCACCCCCGGCGGCGCTCTCCAGCACGCTCTGCAAACTTGACACATCGACTCTCTGCGCCAGCTCACGCCCGGCCAGCCGCAGCGCCTGTGTGCGGGTCACGCCGAAGGTTCTCAGCAGCGCGTGGAATTCATGTGTATCATGCAGGGTTTTCCAGCGCGCACGGAATTCGTCAACGTCGATCTCGCTGTCAGGGCGTTCGTCTGGCGACATCGCCGCCGGCGGCTCCGTCGTTTGGGAAGGAGTTTGATCAACGCTTCGGTAGCGCCCGACGATGAGGGAGAAAGCCTCCGGATTGCTTTCGGCTTTGAGATAGATTTTATGCACGGCGGTGCCATCGCCGGCGAAGAATTGC
>JANOGZ010001216.1:0-1446 GCA_031406255.1 Pyrinomonadaceae bacterium
GCCGCCGACACGGCGCTCGGCACCGTCGGCGCCGAAGCCTTCTCAGACGGACAGCCGAACACGCCGGACGGAGCGCGGCTCGGGACGCCGAACACGTTCATCTTCGCGTTTTCGGGGATCGGCGGGGCGCCTGTATTGGGGGCGGACCTGTCGTTGACGAAGACGGCGAGCGCCAGTTCCGTGACGGTCGGAAGTAATCTGACCTACACGCTCACAGCGACGAACAACGGGCCGGACCCGGCCACCGGCGTGCGCGTGACCGATACGCTGCCGGCTAATGTTGAGTTGGCATCGCCGGCGACGACGAGCCGGGGCACCTGCAGTACAGAGGGCCGGACGGTCAGTTGCAATATCGACACCCTGGCCGACAAGGCGACGGCGACGGTAACGATCGTTGTCAAAGCGACAGCGACGGGGACGGCGACGAACGTGGCGGAGGTCACGAGAGTCGAGGCCGACTCGAACACCGAAAACAACAGGGCGAGCGTTTCGACGACGATTGTGGCAGCGCCGACGCCGACGCCCACACCTACTCCGACGCCGATCCCGACCTTCAGCATCAGCGGTCGTGTCGTTGATGCCAGCGGCGACGGCATCAGCGGAGTGACCATCACATTGAGCGGCGCGAAGTCGGATACCACCGCGACCGACGCGAGCGGCGGCTACAGCTTTACGGGCGTCCCGCGCGGCGGCAGCTACGTGGTGACGCCTTCGAAGCGGAGCTTCGATTTTAATCCATCGAGCAGCAGCTTCTTCAACCTTTCCCGAAACGAGACGGCGGACTTCACCAGCAACTCGCGGAGTTCAGTCGCGACGCCCGCCGGATCAAACGTCACCGTGCGGCTCGATGATGAACTGACGCTGACCTTCGCCAATGTCACCAGGGCCGGGACGACGACGGGCACCTCGATTGAGGCCGACTCAGCGGGGACGCCGCCGGGCGGATATAATGTCATCGGTGATGAGGAGGAGGATGATGGTGACGGCATCGACATCACGACGACGGCGACAGTCGAAGGCCCGATCACTGTGTGCGCCGCCTTCAAAACGGACGATGATGATGATGATTCTGATTTTGATGATTTGATCAACGACCCGGCAGTGTTTGCCAACCTCAGGATCCTGCACGGCGAAGGCGGATCTCTTATTGACCGCACGATTCTCTCGCCTGACCCGCAGGCTCCCGACTTCTCGACCCGTACCATCTGCGCGCGAGTTCCGTCGCTTTCTCCGTTCGTTCTGGCCGTCGTCACGCCGCAGAACATCACGGGCCGCATCACGGATCAGACGGGTGCGCCGCTCGCGAACGTCATCGTCTCGCTCAGCGGCTCGCAGTCGGCTTCAATGACGACGGGCACGGACGGCAACTACACCTTCAGCGGACTGCTGGCTGGCGGCACCTACACCATCACGCCCTTTAGGACCAACTACACGTTCGCGCCGAGC
>JANOGZ010001224.1:0-1759 GCA_031406255.1 Pyrinomonadaceae bacterium
ACGTTGATCGACTTTCGCCGAAAGGCCGTTAGCATTGCATATATCAGAGAAATGAAGGCGCTCGGCGACGAGCGTCTGCAGGGCGTTGGAAAATAAGGCCGGGCGCTTCTTCCTGTAAATGTTCACCCGAAGCCGCGAAAGCAATTGAAGAGAGGTGGTAGTTTCTTATGAGATTAGAGATGTTTCTAAGCGCAGTGCTCGTGATGGCCTTCAACTGGTTCCCTCTTCAAGGTCAGACACCGTCCGCACCCTCGAAGCCTGCAAGTGCGATTGCATTCATTAACGTTAATGTTATCCCGATGGACAGGGACCGGATTTTAGACGGGCAAACCGTCGTCGTGCGTGACGGGCGGATCGTTGAAATAGGCCCGTCGGGAAAGGTCACGGCGCCGCGCGGGGCAGCGCGAATTGACGGACGTGGCAGGTACCTGATGCCCGGTCTCATAGACATGCACGCGCACTTGAATTCACCACATGAACTGCCGCTGTACATGGCGAATGGTGTGACGACCGTCTACAACCTGAACGGGCGACCCGCGCACATTTTATGGCGTGAACGGATTATGCGCGGTGAAATGCTGGGTCCGTCGATTTATACGTGCGGTCCAACCATTCGCACCACGCAAAAGGCTGAAGACGCCAGACGGATCGTCGAAGAGCAGTACCGGGCGGGTTACGACTCGATCAAGATCTACAACTTCGTATCGAAGGAGGCATACGCTGTCCTGATCGATGAAGCCAAAAAGCATCAGATGCTGATCGTCGGGCATATCCCGCGCGAGCCGGAGTTGGAGAGAGTCGTCAAATCGGGACAGGCGATCGCGCACGCGGAAGAGTACGTTTACACTTTCTTTAAGAACAACGTCGAAGATCAAAGCCGGATTCCCGAGGCTGCGGCACTGACGCGCGATGCCCATGCGCAGGTTATCCTGACGCTCGTTGCTTTCGACCACATCATCCGCCAGGCGGAAAACCTGCCCGTCTTGCTCGCGATGCCGGAATTCAGATATTTAGCTCCATGGGTGAGAGAGGGGTGGGGACCTGAAAAGAACCTCTACCAGAAAAGATTCGGCAATGCTGAAGGAATCACCTATTTGAAGAAGTCCCTCGCGCTTCAGAAGAAGTTCGTCCAGGCGTTACATCAGGCGGACGTCAGGGTTCTGGTCGGGACGGATGCGATGAACATGGGAGTCGTGCCGGGGTTCTCCGTTCATGAAGAGCTGCGTAATCTGGTGGAAATCGGCTTCACGCCCTTCGAAGCGATCCGGGCGGCGACACGATACCCGGCGGAGTTTCTGAGAGGGAACGAATTCGGAACCGTCTCTGTCGGCAAACGGGCCGATCTGATTCTGGTTGACGGTAATCCATTACAAGATATCGCCAGAGCATCTCATCCCGCCGGCGTGATGGTGCGCGGTCGCTGGCTGCCGGCGAAAGATTTGCGCCGCATGCTCGAGGAGGTTCCGGCGGCGTATGCCAGAGAAGAGCGATTCGTGAAAACAAACTTCGAGCGGGACGTTAATGGGGTTCTTCAGTATCTGGGCGACAATGATCCTTTCGATAACCTGTTGAATGAAGTGGTAACAAATATCGTCGCTCAACGAGGTGTCGGCGGATTCACAAAGATATACAGCGAAGCGAAGCGACTCAATCAGGGGTCAACGCTGGTTCAGGAAGACTTCATCAACGCGCTGGGTTATCGCCTGCTCGGACTGAAAAGAACGAACGAGGCCATCGAGGTTTTCAGGTTCAACATCGA
>JANOGZ010001235.1:0-4448 GCA_031406255.1 Pyrinomonadaceae bacterium
GAAGGCGAGACGACGTTGGCCGCCATGTTCGTTGTTAACTGCGCCGCGAAAATCACCGCCGTGGCAAACAGAATGATGATGACGCTGTCAAACTGCCGCATCAGTTCGACCGGGTCGGGGATCGCCCGGCCATAGATCAGAAGCGTCGCGCTCGTCACGGCGACGCCGATGAAGGCGAATGCCGTCATCGTCAGCGGCAAGCCCAGCGCCTGGCCGAGCATCTGCGATTTTTGTGATTTCGCGTAGCGGGTAAAGTCCGGAATGTTTAAGCTGAGCGTCGCCCAGTAGCCGACCGCGGCGGTGAGCGCGCTGGGAAAGATGGTCCAGAAGTTATTATGCTGTTTCTGTAGTGCGCTCGACTCGGAGAGGATGAGACCCAGGCCGCCCGCGCGCCACGCGGCCCACGCCAGCAGCGTCGCGCCGCCCACGAGCAGGAGCGGCGCCGACCAGGACTCCAGATACTTGATGCCCTCGATGCCCTTCAGGATGATAAATACTTCGATGCCCCAGAAAAGGAAGAAGGCGATCCATGTATGAAGCGGCACGCCGAGCACGGCCGCGCCACCGAGAAGGTTGTCCCAGCCTCCGTACATTACGCCGAACAGGGCATCAATCGCCGTCCCGCCGATCCAGGTCTGAATCCCGAACCACCCGCAGGCCACGACCGCGCGTAGGATGGCCGGCACATTGGCGCCCGTTGTGCCGAACGAGGCGCGGCACAGGACGGGAAATGACACGCCATACTTCGTTCCCGCATGGGCGTTCAAAATCATCGGAATGAGCACGATGGTATTTCCGAGCAGGATGGTCACCATCGCCTGCCACCAGTTCATGCCCGCTTCGATAAATCCCCCGGCGAGCGTATAGGTGGTGATCACCACGCTCATGCCGATCCACAACGCGGCGATGTTCCAGGTTGACCACGTGCGCTCGCGGATCGTCGTCGGCGCGAGATCGCGATTCCAGAGCGGACTCGCCGACATGTCTTCGCGCAACTCCTCAAAATCGCGCTGTGTGACAGCGATATCTTTAGCGCTGCCGGCCTTGATGGATTCTGTAACCATATTTATTGAAATGGTTCCTGGATATCGCGGCGTAAGCTTCTTTAAGCCCGGCACTACATCGAGACGCACGTTCCCCGCTTCAAAAAACGCCCGTCGCCGGCTTTCCCTTTATACTCGCCCCTGTCTATCACGACGCGCCCGCGTGAAAGCACGCTTTCGACGACGCCCTTGATCGTCTTGCCCTCATAGGCGCTGTAGTCGACATTCATGTGATGGGTTCTGGCGCTGATCGTCTGTTCCCGTTCGGGATCGAAAATCACGATGTCGGCATCCGAGCCGACGGCGATCGTGCCCTTACGGGGGAAGAGGCCGAACATCTTGGCGGCGGCCGTCGAGGTCAACTCGACGAAGCGGTTGAGGCTGAGACGATTTTCCACGACGCCGCCGTTGAAGATCAGCGGCACGCGGTGTTCCACGCCGGGCGCGCCGTTCGGGATTTTAGAGAAATCGTCGCGGCCGAGTTCCTTCTGTTCTTTCATACAGAACGGGCAGTGATCGGTGGAGATGACTTGCAGGTCATCCGTCCGCAGGCCCTTCCATAACTCCGCCTGATTCCAGCGTTCCCTGAGCGGGGGCGTCATGACGTATTTGGCGCCCTCGAAACCCGGCTCTTCATAGTTGTCATAGGACAGAAACAGGTATTGCGGGCACGTCTCGGCGAACGCCGGAAGGCCGCGATCACGCGCCTGACGTACCTGATCGAGCGAATCGGCGCATGACAGGTGAACGATATAAACGGGCGTTTCGGCCATCTCCGCGATCCGTATCGCGCGATGCACCCCTTCGGCTTCGGCGATCGTCGGCCTGGTCAGCGCATGGTATTTCGGTGCGGTTCTTCCGGCGGTGAGCGCGCGTTTGATCATCTCGTTGATGACGACGCCATTCTCCGCGTGCATGCAGATCAGGCCGCCGCGCTCGCCGGCCGCCGTCATCGCCCGATAAATGGTGGCATCATCAACGAGGAAAACGCCCGGATAAGCCATGAAAAGCTTGAAACTCGTGACGCCCTCGTCGATCGTGCGATGCAATTCGGGGATGCGTTCGTCTTCGAGGTCGGTGCAGATCAGATGAAAACCGTAATCGATGGCCGTCTTGCCTTCGGCCTTCCCGTGCCATGTGTCGAGCGCTTCAGTGAGCGACTGTCCCTTATACTGGACGGCGAAATCGATGATCGTCGTCGTGCCGCCGTGGGCGGCCGCAAGCGTGCCGGTGCGGAAATCGTCGGAGGCCTGCGTGCCGCCGAAGGGAAGCTCCATGTGCGTGTGCGGGTCAATCCCGCCGGGGATGACCAGCTTTCCCGCCGCGTCGATCACGCGATCGGCCTCCATCTCCAGCTTCGCGCCGATCACGGAGACCACTTCATCTTCGATCAACAAATCGGCTTTATAATCATCGACGGCCGTGATGATACGACCATTACGAATCAACGTTTTCATCGGGCCAGCTCCATCTAAAATCCAGCCCCGTAGGGGCGAGATGTGTATAGCAAACAGTCAGTATTTCCATGCCAGCTCCGTGAGGAGCGAAATGTTCATATGTCGCCCTTGACGGGGCTGGGGTTTTTGTGGCCGCGCGGCGCTACAAACATTTCGTCCCTGACGGGATTTTAGGACTTCTTCTCACACGGTCGCCAGACCGGCATCCAGGGCGCTCACCATCTCGTCAACATTATCCTTCGTTGAGTTGAGCATCATCCCCGTGCGGATCACGTTCCCGTAGAGACCTCCCTTGCCGATCAGCACGCCGCGTCGTCTGGTTTCCTCGAAAACTTTGGAGACGGCCTGCGGATGCGGCTCTTTGGTTTCGCGGTCGACGACGAACTCGAGCGCCTGCATCAGTCCCATCCCGCGCACGTCGCCGATCACCGTGTACTTCTCCTTGAGTCCGTCGAGGCGCTCGCGCAGATACGCTCCCGTCTCGGCGGCGTTGCGCTTCAGATCCTCTTCTTCGATGACGCGGATGACGGCGAGCGCGGCGGCCATCGACACGGGGTTGCCGCCGAAAGTGGAAAAGGTCAGTCCCGGATAGCTGTCGGCGACTTCGGGTGTCGCGATCGTCATGCCGATCGGCACCCCGTTTCCCATGCCTTTAGCTGAAGTGATGATGTCCGGCTCGACGCCCCAGTGCTCGATGCCGAACCACTTGTCGCCCGTGCGCCCCCAGCCGGTCTGCACTTCATCGGCGATAAACAATCCGCCATGCTCGCGCGTGATCTCGACGGCGCGCTCGAAATAACCGGGCGGCGGCACGATAAAGCCGCCGACTCCGAGAATCGGCTCGGCCATAAAGGCGGCGATCTCGCCCGTCGTCGTCGTCATGATCACATCCTTGATGTCTTCGGCGCAGGCGAGGCCGCACTCCGGATATGAAAGCTTGAGCGGGCAGCGATAACAATACGGCGCGCGGGCGTGGACGATGCCGGCGACCTGCGCCGGCAGTTGTCGCCACGTCGAATGGCCGACGGCCGAGAGAGAAGTCGCGGAACGCCCGCTGTAGCTGTGGCGCAGGACGACGATCTCATGGCGGCCTGTATAGAGCTTGGCGGCCATGATCGCCGTATCGTCGGCTTCCGTGCCGCTATTCGTGAAGAAGGATTTTTTCAGACGGCCCGGCGTGATCTGGTGTAGCTTCTCCGCCAGATCGCCCTGCGGCTTATTGGCGTACTGCGTCGAGGTGTGCTGAAGCGTCCTGACCTGTTAGATGATCGCTTCATTGACGTTCGGGTTCGCGTGGCCGACGCTGACGGTGAGCACGCCGCCGAAACAGTCGAGATAGCGATTGCCCGCATCATCCCACACGTACATTCCCTCGCCGCGCACGAGCGCGAGTGGCTCCTGATAGTAGGTGGCGACGGCGGGGAAGAGAAATTCCTTGTGCTTGCGTACTGCTTCGGCCTGTACGGTCTTTTGTTCGGTGCTGCTCATTACTACAGATTTCCTTAGTACAGATTTCCTTCACGTTTGCGACCCGTATAGTCAACGTAAACTATCTTCAGCTCAGTGTAAAAATCGAGCGCGGTCGATCCCTGCTCACGGTCGCCGATGCCCGTGGATTTACTTCCACCGAAGGGAATATGCGCTTCGCCGCCGGTGGTCGGTGAATTGATGTGCGTCATCCCCGTCTCGATCTCATCGACATAACGGAAAATGCGGGTCGCATCGTTGGTGAAGATGGATGAAGAGAGGCCGTACTCGCTATCATTGGCCACCGTCATCGCCTCATCAAAATCACTTACGCGCAAGACCGAGAGGACGGGGCCGAAGATTTCTTCGCGGGCGATACGCATCTCGGGAGTGACGCGATCAAAGATGGTCGGGCGGACGAAATAACCTTTGGTCAGGCCCTGCCCCTGCGCGATCTCACCACCGCACGCGAGCTCGGCCC
>JANOGZ010001256.1:0-11359 GCA_031406255.1 Pyrinomonadaceae bacterium
GGCGAACACGCCATAAGCATAAAGACCAAAGGCATAAGCGAGCGGCGTCAACTGGATTTCAAAGCGCCCTTCAGCGAACCGGACTTCCTCCCACATCCAGCCGGTGAATGCGGCCGGGATGAGGACTGCGCCGGGCGCAAACAGCACCGCCGCGCGTTTAAGAGGCGCCGGGCGATTCTCGGGAAAGACCCACGCAAAGACGACCAGCGAGTATTGTAAAACCAGCGCGATGATGAAACTGGCGCTTGCCCACCACGCGGCCGACATCTCGCTGCGTGTTTCAAAGCCCCACAGCGCGATATCCTTGACTGTCCAGAGCGCGAGGCAGGCGACGAAGGCGGCAAACGTCTGGTGCGTGCGGCTGCCGGGCGCGGCGACAAAGACGTAGAAGCCGAGCAGCACAAGAAGGAAGAGCGAAAGGAGAAGCGCAAGCAGCATCTTCGGCTATAAAGGTGACGCGCCATCACTTCTTCTCCCGCGTGGGAGTGGCGCACACGGTCAATACGGAACAACGTGCGGGCTGAGAATCAACGCCGCGATAATCATCGTCACACCGCCCGCCAGCGGCCAGAGATGGCGTGCTTCCATCATACCACCCCGTGCGAGCGAGCGGTGTAGCGGTGCGAACATCATAAACGCCAGCATTCCTACGGGTACGGCACATACCGCGCCGAAGAGGGCGCCGAAGCCGAAAAAGAGTATTCCTCCGAGGCCGCCGGCCCCCACACCCCAGATCATGCCCATGAGCATTGATGCGACTAACAAGAAGCTCCAGGAGCGGCGCTCGACATCATCAACAAAACGTCCCACATAGAGACCCATCAGGCGGCCCGCCACACAGCACGCCGCGTTCATCAACAGACACAGAAGGAAAAATGTGAATTGCCCGCTGTCCCGCTCCAGCCCGAATCCATAACCGAACAACCTGTAAAAGATGGCGGCCGGGGGGAGCAGGCCGAGCAACCATCCCAGGGATGCGAAGGCTTGCCGCGTCGCGACGGGTCGACGCATCAACTGCATCTGCATTTCTTCGCGTGCGCTACGAAACAGGCGACGGCGTTGTGTCTCATAAACATCTGCGGCGATCAGCCAGTCTAACCTTGTCTGAGCGGCGTGCTCTGTGGTGGTCGCGTGATCGGCAAAGTGGAGGGCGTCGGTATTGGTGGTGTGCATTGTTCGCTTTCCGGGGCGCGTTCGCGCGATTTATCTTGGAAGCCGAAGGATGCCAGCGCATGCAGACGCGCGCATTCGGCATCGAGCAACTGCGCGACACTCATCGCCATTCGCGTGTCATCCAAGAATGAGAGAAGCTCGATGGCCTGCCCGTAAACCTGAAGGAGCGCTTCAGAGAGTGGTCGCGCGGCCCGTGTATTTGTCGGTGAATCGAGAAGAACGTCGGCGCCGCTCGTCTCGCGTATGTCGGCGAGTGCGTGGAGCAGTTTCGTGCGAGCGCGTTCGCAGTGCGTGATCAGCCGTGCGACATTGCGCCGGTGAAGACAACTTCCGGCGCGCAAAAGGTCTTCGCCCGTGCGTCCCGCAAGGCGATACAACTCCAATTCGCGCGCTGTGGGTGGGTCTTCGAGCCTTGCTTCCGTGGCGGCCAGATAGAGCCCGGTGTACCGCTCGACGCTTTCGCGAGCGTCAAACAACGCTTGCCTCGCCTTCTCGTGCCGCGTTCCGAACAACTCTTTTGTAAGATCTTCGAGCGTATTAAGCGCGGCATATAAACTTCGCTTGGACCGTTGGACCTGTCGGTAGTTTTGCCGGCTGATTTTCCCCTCCGCTGTAGCTGCTCCCCCGCGCACAATACGCTTTCGCGCAAGCAAGAGTGCGACGGATGCTATCGGCCAGACTAATCCCGCCGCAAAAGCGAATACCAGAGCGCGCCAGCGCGCAACTTTCGTCTGCCGCTGGAGAAAATAAATAACCCCGATGGGGGCTCCGGCCGCAAAATAGATGGTGATGATTTCTACGGGTCGCATGACGCAGCAGGTAATGGCAAGGTCTATGCCGGCATCGTGAGAAACCCGTGCACCGCCGCCTCGATTACCCGCGAGATTCCTACCACCCCTTTGAATTAAAAGAGTTAGCCCGATTGCGCGATACGAATAAGTCGGGGCGCGGGAGCGCCTCGTTTTTCGCAAAGCGCCGCGGCCACGTCAGCTCTTTGGCAGTCTGCAAAGCGATGGGAATGACAGTGGCAGGCGCCGCTCCTCTAGCGTCTTCAGCCGCACTGGCGACGACCCTTCGGCATTAGTGCAGGAATCCAGAAGGATGGCGCGCCGCGGATCGAATATTTCATGAGTGTAGAGTCCTGTATGCAATAAAGGCACGCCACTGTCGCATACTGTTCACACTTGAGGACGCGCCTGTGGCGTTTGCGCGGGAGTCACAAAGGCCAGGCAGCGTCGCCCGTGAGCGATGTCGTTGAGTGCCAAGCAGAGCAATAATGAGCCGTGATCGGCTTTTCTGGCGCATAAAACCACGGTGTTGGTTTGTCGTCGCGTCATCCGGAGCGCCAGAACAGGTCATAAAGCCACACTTTCTGATAGGCGGAAAGGAGTGTCTGGGCCGCTTTGAGAATTATGGCCCGGGGTTTGCTTTGTAAATCGGCAGTCGCTCGGCTGATAGATGGTAATCGAACAAAAAGGAACTTTTCGCTCACTTTGTTCGTCTAAGGAAATACAAGATAGACAACCAGGTCAAGAAACAGTCATGAATACGAAATCCCCTATTCGGGTCATCAAACGCCATAATCGCCAACAGGCACTTACACAGAACACCGCGGCAACGAATGCCACGACAACGAAGAAGACCGCTCAGGAAGCGGCACGTGATGTTGTCTCCACCGTCACCGAGTGGGTCAATGAATTCCAACAGAAGCGCCGCACGGAAACCAAGCAGGCGATCAAGCAGTTGTTTTCAGAAACAACTCCGCGACCGAGCGAGGCGTAAATCTTTTCCGCTACATCCGGAGCAAACAGCGCACATTCATTTTTCTGCAGGTAAACTTTCGCGGCATGTGATCGGTGCGAGCCGGTCGGGAAAGTTACGCTGAAACGTAACTTTTCCGACCGGCTTCAGCGTGCGTTGCAAATCGGATGGTGCGCGGTAGATAACTGATTCCTCGCCCTCCATACTCAGCTTTCGTCAACTTTTGTCCGTCCCCGTCGGCTTCCTCCTCAAACATCAGCCAAAATATTGACATGGTTATTGCAGGGCGCGTAGCATCGCCGCGACACCAACACGGAAGAGCCAGGGCTTGATATTCAGTGAAGACAGGAGTCAAAAAGCGAGCCAAGAAGCCGGACGCCCGGCCCGTATTTGAAGCAATACGCAAGCCGACACCCCCGCCGGGGCATCCACTCGGTCAGGCGAAGCCGGAGGAGCGTGTGCATCCCGCGCGCCGCAAGGTCAAGCATAAGATTCGGGACGACGAATCGAATTAAAGCGGATCGAGCGTGAACATTCGTGCCCGCATTTTTCCTGATCGGAGCGAGTGCGTTCTGAGGCGTGACGTATTCACGCGCTCGCCGAAGATTTAAGCGATGGAAGATATTGGTCGAGCCTTTATTACTAAAGCGCGTTCGTTGCTACTAACAGAATACCTGCCGAAGATTGAACGGTGTCTGGAGCAATTAAGCGATACGGACGTGTGGTGGCGCGCGAATGCCGGGTCCAACAGCATCGGCAATCTCCTGCTGCACCTACAGGGTAATGCACGGCAGTGGATCATCAGCGGCGTCGGCGGAGGCACGGACCAGCGCGTGCGGCAGCAGGAATTTGACGAGCGCGCGGTCCGCCCGCCCGCCGAGTTGTTAGCTGACCTTTCGCGGACGCTTCACGAAGTTGACGAAGTGCTCGACAGTTTGCAGGTCTCGCGCCTGCTCGAACAGCGAGAGATTCAAGGGCACCGCGTGACGATCCTGGAAGCCGTTTTCCATGTCGTCGAACATTTCGCGATGCACACGGGGCAGGTTATTTCGCTGACGAAGATGCTGACAAAGCGTGACCTCGCGTTTTACGATTTTTCGAGCGGCGAGCCGCGCCAGCACTGGCACAAATAACCGCCCGGGGCGTAAAACCGCGTTCCGTAGTCCTCAATTAAGCGAAAAACTACGTACGCAGGACGCGGCCGGGAAGCCCTTCGTGAAAAAAGCGCGCTGTGCAAAATTTGGCTTTTAAATCTCGCCGGTTCATGCTTAATATACATCCGTACGTCAACATCCCTTTGGCTGTCGGTGCCGCCCGCGTGTGAAGTAAATGGGTTAAAGCCAGCACCGCCGTCGTCATATACTGCATGAGGAGGCAAATCTGATGACTTACACTGTTGCGGAACCCTGCGTGAATTGTCGTTACACAGACTGCGCGCTGGTTTGTCCCGTGGAAGCTTTTCACCTGGTAGACGAGCCTGATTTGAAAATGCTGGTGATCAATCCGGAGACGTGCATTGATTGCGATGCGTGCGTGCCGGAGTGTCCTGTCGAGGCGATTTTCCCCGAAGATAAGGTGCCGGAAGAATGGCAGCACTGGACACCGCGGAATGCGGAACTGGCGTTGAGCGGGTTGCCGATTCAGACTGAAAAGATGGACGCGGTTTGTTAAAGCTCTACAAGCAGGTAACCTCAACCGTGCGAAGCGGCGTGAGCGTATGGCGCGCAAGCTTCACCAGTCGTGGTGGGGCTTGCGCATCTTCGTTGCGCTTGAGCGGCCGGAAAATCTCGCGCGCCAGAGGTCGTCAAGGATGAGGAAAGGTGCCCAGCGCCTGATCGCCGCACTGGCGCTCGCCGGCGGAACGCTCGGCGCCGCGCTTCTGCTCAAGCGACGGAAGTTATACGCGGTGCAGAAAAAAGGCGCGACCGGAGACTTCACACGGGATTCCGGTAACCGCTGGGCGCGCCCAGGGATGAACGTCACTTTCCGTGCAGAATTAATGCCGGGCCGCAGCGCGGCCGAGAGAACATTTTCTGTCGCGCGACTCCTGCCGAGCGGTCGCGTCGTGTTACGGGACTTTGCGGGCGAACACACCGAGACCGAGTTTGAGCTGACGCGCTAGAGCCTTCGTCAGGGGAGATAAAAAAGACCCGTGTCACAGTCAAGAATAGACGCCTTAATGGCAATGGCGCAGCAGCAGCCGGAGGAGCCGATGATCTGGTATGGATTAGCTAATGAATACACCAAACTGGCCAGGTGGAGCGAGGCCGTTGATGCGCTGCGCCGCGTCGTTCATCTCAATCCTGATTACACGTCCGCCTACCAGCTGCTCGGCACGGCGTTGATCAATCAGGGACAGCGAGAGGAGGCGCGCCGCGCGTGGGGCGAAGGCGTCGAAGTCGCCAGGCGGACGGGTGCATGGAAAGCGCAGCAGCATATGGAAAATTTACTGGTGGGCGAATCAAAGGCCGGAGAAGAAACGAATTTCTGTAAGGAATAAGCTGTCGCCAACTGATGCTGGGCAAGGCCGCTCGTCGCCTTGCCGGATAAACCGGATAACGAAGGGAAGAATACGCAGGCCGCTTTCAAAAGTGAAGCGGCTTTTGTTTTTACCACCTGTATTCGCGACCAGGCTCCATAGCCTGAAGGCCCGGAATACCGAGGGCCTCTAGTTCTTGAACGAGTTGCTGGCGATACGCGGGCTTGAGATGCACGGCGAGGATGTCAAGATGGTTATGCGAGAGCTTGCGCAATTCGATGCCGAGCGATTCGGGCGTAAGATGCCCTGAGACTTCGGCTAACCGGCCCATCGAATTTGGAAATGACGCTTCGATCATCAACGCGTCGAGACGCTGTAAGCGATTGGCCAGTTTCCAGAACTCTTCCGTGGCGGCCGTATCTGAACTAAAAGCCACGGTCGTTTTGCCGTCTGACACGATCACTCCAACAGTCGGCACGATATGATTGACGGTAACGGCTGTAACCCGTAGATGCGCGACCTCAAACTCCTCATTAATGCGAAAGGGAACATACTCCATAACGCGTGTCTTCTGGTTGCTCAACTCCGAGAAACGAGGGTACACCGTCCAGTTGAAAACATCGCGTTCGAGTAGTTTTATGACTTCCTCAGTGGCATGGACCCGCACCGGCTCTTCAAGCGTGGCGAAAAGGTCATCGATAAAAATCGGGAGGGTCGCCATATGATCCATATGTGGATGGGTCACTATAATGTCCCGCACGGAGTTGCGCTGCTTGTCGCTAACGGCGAGGGCGATACTCCCAGCGTCAACCGCCACACGATCATCGATCAGAAAGCAGCTGAGACGCTGCTCCGGTGTGGCGTGACCTTTCTCGTCAAATGTGCTTGGTAGGAGTTGAATTTTCACGGGAACGTTTCTGCTAACCTTTCCCTCTTACACGCGACCCTTTTCAAGTTCTTAAATTGAGCCATGCATCCCCGGATTGAGCCGGCGAGCCTGCTACACAGATTATTCGTAGAGCATACATTAAAGACCGCTCAAAATTCTAATCTCGGGACGCTTCCACGCTAAAACGCGATTAGAATATGCCCTGACGAGCGCTTCTGGGTGATCCCGACGCCTTCGTGATTCTACGTAATTCTTTAACTCATAGTTGCGCCAGCGGTCAACTAGCACAGAGCCTTGAATGCGTTAACCGCATTCGGCATCTGTCGATATCCACCGAAGAATTCGCTCCCCAGTCACATCAACGCCGAGAAGCGCTTTGCACTTAGCGCGTTCAACGCTTATGCCGCTATTTACTCTCGCAGGCTCGGCGAGAGTTTGAGGCTGGCGTTTTAATCTCAGCGAAGCAGGACAAGGAGCAAAATAACAAGCAAAAGGCCGCCGATCACTGCCATGCCGATGTAAATACCTGTGCGACTACTAGCAGCGGCTGCCGGTGCCGGCGGCGGAGCACTTGCGCGCGTTGCTGGCGGCGGTGGAGATGCAGTATTGTGACTCGGTGGCGGAACGCTTCCAGCCGGTTTAGCGGGTGGCGGCGGCGGCGCAACGTTTCCAGCTGGCTTGGCGGGGGTCGCCGTCATCGGTGGGATTTTCTGGCCGACTACCGTCGACGCCATATCCCACGAAGCGTCCTGACGAGTCGAAGCTCTTCCGGCATCCATTGCCGAACCGCAGTTCTGGCAAAATGCTTGCTCCTCTGAAACGGATGCGCCGCACTTTTGACATTTAACCATATGTCGAACTCCTCTCGGAACGGTTCAGCTAGCGCGGCGCACCGCAAGCGACTCTAATGTAAAATATCTCTTAACGGGACGTACTTAAAGACGGATTGGCGCGCGCAAAATTGCTGAACGGAGCGAACTTTTTTGAAAGCGTGGCCAAGTATATCCACATTCGCGCGGGACTTCCAGTCCTAATTTCACGGGTTGTAAAGTCGCTTAACCTTTCGCCTTCACAGTTGCGCCCGGCCTCTGCCAAAGCGCCCGGGTCTCCCGGGGGATTGTTCGTTGACAGAGAGAGTTAAAAGGTTGACTATTATCTCGTTTCGTCTCCGATGGCGGCACGAGCGCCCCCATAAGTACCAGCACCCGCACACAACATTGCGGACTTTTAGATCGCGCATATCACATGCGCTTGGGGTTCCTTCATTACCGGAGAGAGAGAGTGCCTACCCGCCCTAATAATCAGGTTATTAATGGAGTCGGGCGGGCGCGGCTGACGTCGCGCGCCACACGACGGCGGGTGCCACGAATACCTTCGACAGCCGGGTATATGGCAGCGGCGGTAGCGATTTCCGTCGTGCTCTTCTTCACGCTCTGGTGGGTGCTACGCGCGGGCGGCGATGAGGCCCCGTGGCTGCCAGCAGGTTTAGCGGCGGGAATCGTCATGCTTATCGCGGCGGCAGCGCGCGAGGTTATTATGCGTCGCGCCAGGGCGCGTTACACGCTCGAACTTGAAATGCACGGCGAAGCCTCCGCAGGGACGAAAAGACATCTCACTCGGTTGTCGAGCGTGCATGCTTCGGCAACTGCGCTGCGTGTGCTGCAAATGCGCCTCGCGGAAGCTGAGGCGACAGGAGCGTTGCCGGAAGCGCATCTGGATGCATACCATTTGTGCGCGCAGTATCTGGCGAACTCCAATAAGGCTATGCGCTCGAATAGCGCTTCACCTGAGATGCGCGCCGCTTTGCGCGCCGGGCAGGAGCATGTCCGAGCACTTCAGAAACGCCACCTGCTCGCTTGGACACGTGGAGAAGCCCAGCGGTTGACCAGAGAATCACAGCGACGAGTACGCGTCTCTGACAAAGTGGAGACGGCCCAGCAAGCTCTTGATGTAATCGCGGAAGCCTTACGGATCTACCCGGAGGATCCGGATTTACATAATTCTGCAGCGGCTGTGCATAATTTTGTCGCTTCTGTAAAGATTGCGCACTGGGTTGAGCTGGCCGAACGCGCGGCTTTCCGCGGTCGGTACAATCGTGCTATCGAGCGCTATCGCGATGCGCTTTTTTATCTTTCGCGGACGGAAATGGACGAAGAAGCGCGCGCCGAAGCGGCCGATCGGATTACGCGCGAAATAGATCTTTTGCGCGCCCGCCTTGCCACCGGCGAAAATGCTGCGAAAAAGGTGGCGCCTCTGCCTTCGACCGACACCTTTGGAGAAGAATGAAGTGATTCGACCGCGTTGTCCGAAATGCCGAAGCTTCCGTATACGGCGCGGATACCGACAAACGCCGCTATTCTTACGCATATTTGGCGTTCGTCATCTACTATGCGAAAATTGCAACTTGCTGTTCACTGGATTTGCCATGCCGGGTGCTGTACCATCGCATGGCGACAGGAAAAGGAAGCACCGTACACCGGAAGGGAAAATCGATTAAGCGCCCGGTCCGTGTCGAAGCGCTTCTAAATTAGAATTATAACGTGTACCGGGGGCAGCCTCCCCCGACTCTCAAACATCTACAAGGCTGAAAACTTAAAGACATGCCTTTGGGCCCGACAGTAATTTACTTGATTCCGGGGATCTGATGATGAAACTGATACGTTCGTTTTTCTCGCTCATAGTGCTGTATTTCGGGGCCGCGCCGCTCCTTTACGCCCAGCAGGATGGAGGCTCCCTGCCGTCATCACTACCCCAGCAGCAACAGGCCAGCAGCATGGCGACCAACTCCGAAGCGCTCGGTGATTCTCTGGACAAGATGGGTATCAAGAAATATCAAGTTGGCCCCGGCGATGTGCTGTTTCTCAAAGTTTACGGAGAGCCACAGTTTGATGGTCCGCTGGTGGTTGATGATGAGGGTAATATTGAGGTCCCATTCATCGAAACACCCGTCCCCGCTCGGTGTCGCACCGATCGTGAGATAAAACAGGATATCGTCAGCGCCCTCTCCAAATTTCTCAAGAAGCCGCAGGTCAGCCTCCGTCTTGCTGAAGCCAGGAGCCGCCCGCCCGCCGTCGTCTTTGGCGCTGTCCGCTCGGCGTCACGCGTCCAGATGAACCGCCGCGTGCGTCTTTTGGAACTCCTGTCTGTCACCGGTGGAGTTACAGAGCAAGCCGGTGGTGATATTCAGGTCTTTCATACGGAGAAGTTGATGTGCCCGGAGCCGGAAGAGTTGGTAATGGCTGAACGACCCGAGTTAATGACGCCGGAGGATCCCCTGCAGGTGCCATTCACCATCTATAAACTCTCTGATTTGAGGCTCGGAAAGAAAGAAGCCAACCCGCTGATGCGTCCCGGCGACATCGTCATCGTCACAGAAGCTTCTCCGGTCTACGTAACGGGCGCCGTTATTTCACCGCAGGGGCTCTACTTGCGTGACAAGATGTCGCTGACGCGCGCTATTGCGATGGTCGGCGGAATCAGCCCGTCAGCTAAAGACGAAGTGCGCATCTACCGGCAGAAACTCGGCACGCTGGAACCGGAAATAATCAAGGTGAATTACAGCGCCATCAGAAAGCAGAAAGAACGAGATATCGAGCTTAAGCCCTACGATATAATCGAAGTGCCGGGCTCGTCCGCCTTCTCGAAAAAGAATTTGGTAAATACCATACTCGGCTTCGGTGTGGGCGGCGTCGCGACCGTCGCCACGCAGATACCGCTTCGTGTCATATACTGACCTGTACGCTCGATCGAGCACTGAGAGGTTGGTCCAGTTATGGGACCAACCTCTCAGCATTTGCGCTAGGAATCTATGAAGACCTTCCAGCGCATCGCTATCAGGCTTGCCCTATGGTAAATTGTCGGTCCATTAAACTAAGATAATGAAGATCAGGAGATATTAGATGGAGCGAAGAGCTATACCCACGGCCACGCGTAAGCGCCGGCGCCGGATGACGCTTTTATGGAGCGTCACCGTCGCGGCCATTATTATCATATTGCTTGTGACAGAGCAGGTCGCGCTCCTTTACGTGCTGGCTACGCTGAGCGTCGCGGCGCTACTCATTATCGTTGCCGTGGCCGACCTCGGCGGCGCGCAGCGCGTTCCGGCGGAACCGGCACCGCGTGATGATGCGGCCGCGATCGCCGACGGGGTAACCGCCCCTGCTGCGGCATTCGCCGCTTCGGGGCCGCAGAGTGCAAAACGTCGGCGCGGACGTTAGTTTCGCACATGAGTGTTAAAAACAATCGAGCGATATCATGGAATGGCGGGCGACTATTTATCCGTTGAGTCGCCCGCGCTTTTACCTGATGGCTCAATCACCTGCCGAATGGAACTTGCAAGGGCCGTTGCACCACCCAGGCTGCTAACAAAGAAAAGGAAAACCCTTCGTTCGCGTTTTCCAGCGAACCAAAGAATTAAAGCCTCGATGTGGTTGTCGTCGTGAGCACATTTACATTGACCTCGCGTTGACTCTTGCTTCTACTGCGAAGGCGCCGCGTGGGCCCATGATGACCCCGCCATCCACGGCGACGCACCTTGACGCCTCCTCACTTGACTCTCTCCGCGTACGGAACTGCGTGGTCTGATCGGGGGTTGCGTTCTAAGCCGCCGGACCGCCCCATTTGAAAAGCCGATATCTAGCGAAAGCTCCCCAATCCGCTCGTGACAATGAAAGGAAAAAGGTCTCGGCGAACGGGTCTCATCTATGACATGATAAGCTGTGATCGCTCAGCAGTTATGTGAGGGTCGAGGACGACTTCCCGCCTCCGGAGATGGCCTGGCTGATCATGGGTCTTTATCCTTTATGCCCCGTGTCAATAATTACCTGTTGGTATCGGCTCCGACGGTAATTCCACGGAGGGCGGAACAAGTGCCGCGCCAAGCCCGTGAAGATGGTGCGAGGGCTGAAGAGGAGCGAACCCACAATGAGGTTACCTGATATGTAGCTTTTAGTGCGTGTCGCGTGAGGTTATGATCCTCTTGGAGAAGCTTTAAGACGCTAAGCTTCTCTGTTTTCATAGAATGGACCAAAAGAATTCTATCGGTCGAAGTGTTTAAC
>JANOGZ010001261.1:0-1104 GCA_031406255.1 Pyrinomonadaceae bacterium
GGAAGGGCTGAAGCAGACAAAAGCAGATAAAGAACCTAAAGATGGACAGGTGCTGATACGGGAGTGGCTCGACTATGCCACAGAGCGGGTGCCGCAGATGCAGGAGGAGAAGATGATCGAGCAGTTGCGCGGTCGCGGGCTCAACATCGCCTTTGTCGAAGGTGAAGAGCGTGTTGCCGAGCCGGAGAAGCGAAGCGTGCAGCGCCCGCGTGTCTTCTACCGCCGCGAGTTGGAATCGCAACCGCTGATCGTAGCCAGACCTGGAGCATCACAATAGTGATTTCATTGCACCGTTAAAAGAACATCCGTTTGTCGAGATTAGTTTTGCTTCTCAGTGTCGTTGAATATTATCCAGTTCTTCTGAGTTCGCATACATTTCGCATACAAACTTGAACGGGACATTTGAGTTCTTATGTCCCGTTCAGGCTGGCATACCTATGCAGCAGCTCTTTATACAGAATACAGAATACAGATCGGACAAACCAAGCCGATTACCTTTTGATGTTGACAACTTTTAACTGCCGTTTTATTCTTTGCCGTCGCTAACTCGCTGGCGTCACACGCCTTTATTCTCTTCTGCTCAAGCCCTAATCGGAACCAGTATTTAATGATAGCGATAAAATTCTCTGCCCGCACCAGCATGGTTGTGGCTGCTTTGCTCTCCACCTCCATTTCACAGGTTGCCATCGCCCAGGAACATGGCCTCAAGATAGATGGCGGCGCAAGTTCAGGCGCTCGCGCAACGGCCGCCGTGTCACTCTCGTGATCGGCAAAGCGACGTGCGAGATCGAGCCTTGACTCAGCTTTATCTCGTGCCGGCCGGAGCCGCGTTCTGCCGTCACCGATTCCGGGTTAACGGGAAATTCGCGGCGTTGAAGTTTTGAACGCAAAGGAAAAACTCGATGCGAAAATTTTGTGCAATTGGTTTATTTGTAGCTTTTCAATTGATACTGACGAACGTCAACGCGCAACAGCAAAAGGCGGAACTCGTCGTGCAGACCGGACATACCAGTCAAGTCAATGCAGTCGCCTTTTCACCCGATGGCAGAACGCTCGCTTCAGCAGGTTATGACAATACAATTAAGCTGTTGGATGTCGCTACCG
>JANOGZ010001309.1:0-5570 GCA_031406255.1 Pyrinomonadaceae bacterium
GTCAGCGCGGTCGGATAAAAACACAGGCGCCCGGAACGAGAGCACCACGCTCGTAGAAGCGCAGCCGGATATTGAAATCACAGTGAAAGATACGGCCTTTCAATTGACGCTCTGGCAGGAAGGTAAAGAGGTCAAAATTTATCCGATCGGCGTCGGCTTAAAAGAATTCCCGATCGTGATCGGCGAGCGGGAAGCGAGCGAGATCATCTGGAATCCAGCATGGATTCCGCCCGATAGCGATTGGGTACATGAAATGAAGGGCGTCGAGCCATATGAGGTTATTAAAGCCAGCGATAAGCGAAACCCGCTCGGCAAATTAAAAATACCTCTCGGCCATGGTTATCTGATTCACCAGGCCGCCAAGTCCACTGATCTCGGCAATCTCGTTTCGCACGGGTGCATCCGGATGCTGCGCGCAGACCTCTACGATCTGGCCGAAAAGATCGTTGCGGCATACGGTTGGCCAGTGACGAAAAAACAGATCGAGAGCGCGAAGAAAACCACCCGGAGTTTGGTGGCGCAGCTCGGCGAAACGCTGCCGGTTGACATCAACTATGATACGCAGGTGATCGAAGAAGGCGTCTTACATCTGTATCCGGATGTTTACGGCCGGGGCACCAACACGGTCGAGAATCTGCGCGCGGAGCTGGAAAGCGGCGGGATTGATACATCCGGGATCAGCGATAAAACGCTCAAGAGTATGCTGGCGCGTCCGAGCAAGACGGAACAATTCAGAGTGGAGATCGCAAGTATCAACGCCGGCCGTGCGCTCGCCGATGGCCGCACAGAGCGACTGGTCGGGCGCTCCTCGAATAATCAGACCGCGACTAAAAAGCGTGGCAGCAGTGCGTCGCGTTAAAGGCCGGACAGACAATTGTTGAAGGGCGCGCGCGTGGTCGGCGCTTGACGCCCGCGCGCCCTCTCGGAAGATTACCGTGGACGGTATTCCCAGTGCCAGGTAGCGGCGCGGCCCCTTGAAAGACGCATTTTTACTTCGGGTGTCGCCTGGCTGCCAACGGCTTTCACTTGCTCACTGCCTTTCTCGCTGGCCGTCTTCTTGATCGAGCTGATCGATAAGGGCATCCATCACTTGCCTGTGAACCTCATGCGCCTCAATACAAAGCATTTCATCGAAGAGCTTCGGCCACAGCCTCTCGAAGTCTTCCTCGGTGGCTAAACGGTTGGAAAGGAACGCGGCGCGCATCAACTCTTTCTGGGTAAAAATATGCACCTCGCGTAAATCATCCTTGTCCGTAATTATCTTTTGTTTGATGGCCTGCTCTTCCAGTATGCGCCGGTACACGCGGACCAAAGCTTCCAGGTCTTCTTGCTGGAGGTTCACTTCATGCCGCCTTTCTATTTAGGCTCAAGTCGCGGTATCAGAACGTCGAGGGCGTCACGTAAAGCAATGGCCTCTGCTTTATTTAGTAGCAGCGTATGAGTGCGCTCGGTCGACCTCTTCATGGCCACCGTGATAATGTCCGACGTGAAAAGGCTCAATTCCAGGATTCCGTCTTCTCCATGGGATCCGGTTTGGACTTCTATGACATCTCTCTCCATTGATCTCCATCCCTCTTATTGCGGCACGTCGCTTTTCTTCTCATTCCGTGTTCGGGTTGATCTCCCGCTTGATCTCTTCACTCTCGGGATTTTCAGCACCCGGTATGGGCGATCCCGCCGGCGGCTCGTTCTGTAGCTTTTCCGAGGGGCTTTGTTCAGCCGGCGTTTCCTCTTCTCCGCTGGGTGCTATACTCTGGCCTTCATTTGAATTCATCATATTTCTCCTACCCTTCGTTCGATTAACATCTCTCTACCTTTCTTCCTGGCTATAGCCGTCGCTTTCTTGCCCGGAGGATCGAAGCCATTCCGATTACAAACAGCGCGGTGGGGAGGAAAACGGCCCCGAGATTTGCCGCCTGCTTCAGGTTCAGAACGGCCACCACCGCAGAGGCAATCAGAAATCCAATACCGGTAAACCGTAATGTGGTGGGGTTCATAGCTTGCCGCCTTTCTTCTTGCTGGCTTTTGCTCCGTTCCTCTTTTTTGCTTTTGGTGATCTGCCGGGCTCGCTCGCCCAGAACCTGTCGATGGATCCCATCGTCTCTTCCAGCCCACGCAGCACCACGGGCTTGAGCGTTTCCTTTTGCTCGACCAGGTTATCCAGCCCATGCTCCTTAGCCCAACTGAGCATTAGAGCCAGGTAGGCAACGCGCACCGGGAAAGCTATTCTCGCCAACTCCTCTGTGGTGAGTGGCCCGTGCTCCAGGATTGTTTGTATGACTTCATCTTCGCTCAGTATCCGCATCAGACATACCCCGTTGTCCTTGATGTTCCTCTTTCTCAGTCATCTCTTGCTGCCTTTGTTCTTGTCACTCAAGACGTGTAGCCCCTTACCACCTCGATCAATTCGTCGGGCATCACCGGCTTTGAGATGAACTCGTTGCAGCCTGCCGCGAGCGCCTTTTCGCGCCATTCCCCCGGGTCCATGCCCGACAGCGCGACGATCGGCACGTCACAGAGCGGCGCCGGAAAGGTGGCGCGGAAGGCGCGCACGAAGTTCAGGCCGTTGACCCCTGGCATCATGATGTCGACCAGCACCAGGTCCGGGCCGGAGTTCCTGGCGATGTCCAGAGCTTCCTGCACGTTCTTGGCCCCGACAACGTCGAACCCCGCTTCCCGAAGCACGAGTACAAACATCTCGCGGAGGTTGGGATCGTCTTCCAGCACCATGATGGTCGGGCTCGCTTTTGACTCTGCGCTCATCACTTCTCCTCAAATGCTATGAACCAGATGCGTCACCACACCCTTGATTTGAACCCGGTTCGATTAATGGACGGCCATCATCGTCAGCATTCTCTTCAAGCGCATGCGCATATCGGACGGCAACCGAGGGAATTTCACCCCGATGCCGCTCTCCGGACTAGCGTGCACCACCATTCCCTCCAGCTTTAGCGGCTGACCGATACCCTCTGCCATAAAACGCATTTGCACGAGCGCCCCAACCGCAGGAACGCTCTCGCCGCTTTCCGGCGGCAGCAGTCCGACACCGCCCAGGCTGATATCGCGTACTTCGCCGCTTTCGATGACGGGTTGCGGCGCGCCTTTAACGAAGTACGCGACGGGCGCCTTCAGCGGATAACGGGGAGATGTGCGCCTCTTGCCCCATTGAAGGCTCACCTGAAATGTCTCGCCGTCGACGAGCTCGTGCTCCTCAATCATGGCCTGAGATCCTCCTCTAGTAAATTGTAATCATAGCTACGGCCGGCGCTAATTGCTACCGCTTCTTCGAAGATTCTTTTTTAAGTCTTTCAGCGCATTCTCCAAAATGAGTACGCATCTGCTATTTCCATGCCACGCCCTTTAAGCAACTGCTTGTTCAGTTATTTGAGGCTTTTATCAGGTGAAGAACTATTGAATGATGGCTGTTATCTGCTACAGGAAACTATGAGGTATATCAAAATTGATAGTCTGGTCAGCGGTTCTTAATGAGCCCGCGACTCAAAACGTTTTGAGTAAAATTTTAAGACTGTCCCCACGCCTCTTCAGGAACCCGGTCGATCGCATTCTATACGTCAATACCGGGAAGTAACTGGACAAAAGTTTACCTTTTGTAGGTAAAAGGAAGGCTTTGGTGGAAACGCTGGAGCCTTTTGCTTGTGTATATGGAGGCTGGAGAAGAAACATATAGAAATAGAAAGATGCTTTTGCTATAACTTGCTATCCACCTTCCCTCACATGCCCCGCAAATGATCGATCGATGGAAGGTCCGCCTCAGCAGTAAGGGAGACTTCCGATGGCCGCCCTGCTGATAGTTGACGATGAAGACAGAATCCGCGACCTGCTCTACCGACCGCTAAACGAAGGTCACCGGCGCTATTGAGTACCGCGGGAGGCTCCGCGCGAAGGACCTCATAAATAATGGACCTGCCGACATGGTTCGATAATATCGCCGCACGATCCCGTGCGCTCTTCGGCAACCGGCGAAGCGCCCGGCGCTACAGGGTGACGCTGCCTATAATCGCCGTGGTCCCGGACTTGCGGCAGCACACATTAACGGTCGTCGGCAAAACGCGAGACGTGAGCGAGTCGGGGTTGGGGTTCGTTCTTCCCGGCGCGGGGATCGAGGCGAGCTATTTCATGGGCGAGGACCAGACGCTGCATGTCCTGTTAAACCTCCCGACGGCCGGATCTATTCTCCTCTTGATCACGCCCGTGCGCTATGAAAGTATCATAAAGGGCACGACGGAGAAGGACTATCTTGTCGGCGCGCGAATTCTGGAGAGGCCGGATGACCCCGACCGCGAGCGTTACCTCTATTACGTGCGGAGCCGGCCCGGGGGCTGACGGGATGAAGTTGAGCGCTGCTTCTCGATAAATCGATTTAGTAAGGGGCAACCTGTACGGGGAGAGTAGTGTAGAGTTCAATTACCCCGATATTCCCAGTGCCACGGCTCATAGTAGTAGGGATAGAAACCGAATCGCTCGGCGTTCTTGACGAGCCACTGGTAGACGGGTGTGCGCACCTGCAGCGCGCGATTATAGTCGCTCGTATCCACGGGCTCGCCGCCGACGTATATATCGAGCGCGCGCCCGGTGAAATGCGGGCTGTTCACGGCCAGTCCGGCACGGCCGACACCGGGCGCCTGCTTGCGCAGTTGCTCTTGATATTCTCGCGACCGAAACGCGGAAATGATCTTCAGGTATTGCTCCTCGGGAGCCAGCCCGCCATCGCTTCCGGGGGCGAGCCTGAGCGAAGGGTCGGCGGCCGCGGCGGCGACCATCCGTTTGTAAGCGGCGTAGGTTTCCACTTCAACCTGGCGAAGCTCGGCGGGACGCGTCGGATGATAAAAGTCGGTCGGCGGGGCCGTGAGCACTTGATCCGGACGCGGATACGTTCGATCATTCGAACGACGCGATTGCCAGACGGAGACCATCATATACCACGTGTCGCTATCGAGGATGCCGGTCGGTTCGAGGCCCACATTCTGCTGCCAGTCGGCCAGCGCCGCGGCAAAATCGGTCGTCCGAGCTTCCCCGTCCGTTTCGAGCAGGCGGCCGATCAGCGGCACGTAGAGATGCCAGCCGCGCAGTTGCTTGCCTCCGAACGCCCAGTCGAGCTCATATCTGAGCGCCGCGTTACGCAGCGCCGCCGAAGCAAACATGGCGGCGGCGGTCGCCCGAGCAGGAGGCGCGCTTCCATTTTCCGTTGCTGCGGGTGCGGCCGGGCTCGGCGCCGGGATGTCCTTCGTCAAAGGCTTGCTGGTAAGCTGCGTCGAGCTGTTCTGCGTGTCGCCAGGGAGGGCGAGGACGCCGGCGGTCGCAAACAGCGCGGCGAGTATGACAGAGAACACGAACGTGATCTTTCTTCTGTTTGACATATCCCTCGAAATCGTCTCTGTTAAGGAAAAGAAGGAAGCCTGTGCTAGTTCGAAATCCTTGCGGAGGCCGTTCATCAGGTAGCGCACATAGCTGGTCGGCAGTTTCGACAGCTGGTTGCCGAAGATGGCGAAGGTGGGCGGGCGCGAGTCGGCCTGGGTGGCGTAGCGGATCTTGATCGGGCGGCCACCAGG
>JANOGZ010000136.1:0-1373 GCA_031406255.1 Pyrinomonadaceae bacterium
CAGAAGAGAGCTCCGTCGAGGTTGCCGCCGCCTCCACGCAGGTGGAGATTCCCTTGCTGGAAGACGAACAACCGCAAACCATGACGTCGCGCGCCACGCTGCGCGATCGGGTGTCGCGCCATTTAAATCAACGGCAAGTTCGCTGAAGTTGCCGTCAATTCGGCCGGACACTCTTAACAAAGATTCAACTCATTCTCGACGGCGCGCGTTTACCTTCCACTGGCGCCAGGCTCGCAAGAATTTGACCTCGGGATGGAACTCGGAGCCGATTTCGCAACCGCGCCGGGGATTGCCGGCCACCAGCCCTCACGATCAACGGATGCGATAAGCCCGGCCCTTCCAGACGACGATCACTTCCCCGCCGAGTTGATCGGCGATGCGGCCCACCTGCGGTTCATCAGCGATCAGCGCGCGATACTGTTCAGAACCCCGCGTGATGCTGATCGTGGCGCGATTTGAAGTATAGGCTGTGTCTACCCAGGCGCGTCCCTGCCGGCGGAAACTGCGCCCTGCGATGCTGCGCGCCTCGACGAATGATTCGTTGTCCGCGCGCCGTGTTTCTTTCTTTTCTACCGTTTGAGATCGCTCTCCGTCGCTTTTAGCCCCGGCGGGTGCGGAAGGCTTTACTTGTGCACCCGCGGAGGAGGCGCCAGCCCCGGCCCTTTCTCTCGTCGAGCGGCGAGCGACTGTCGTTTCTGCGCGCACCTGATCATCTTTGGAGGGTGGGGGGGCGGGCTCGGGCGTCGGCTCCGACACCGCTTTAGTTGGCGCCCGCTTCGCGGTGTCGCTTTCCTTCTCATCCCGCTGCGCGGCCGCCGGAGCGTTGCGCGCCAGCTCGGCCGGCGGCGGTTGCGCGAATTGATTTTCGTCGCTGGCCGAGGGCTTCGGTTCAGACAGTTTAGCTAGCGGAGGAGCTGTCGCGGCGCTCGTCGCTGATGACGGTCGTGATGCCGTCAGGGGTCCGGAAGCAGCTTCCTGCGGCGCGCTCAGCGTGGACGAGCGATCGGATGAGCGCTCCGCCTCAGCGGGGGCGGTTGTCGTCGTTGTGGCGCTGGCCGCCTGGTCGGCCGCCGCATCCGACGCCGACTGGGCGACGGATGCGGGTGTCTCCCTCTCAGGGATTGGCGCTGTTGAAGTCGCGTCCCGCGTCGTCTCCACGCGTGTCGCGACGAGAGTTTCACTCCGGCGTGTACGCATGACTACTAAAGCGATCATACCGATAAAGAACAGACCCAGCACCGGCACCGCATAACGCAGCGTGCGTGGTGCAAAGAGGGCGCCCAACCACGCGCGCCAGCGCGGAGAAGCTGGCGCGATTAGCTCCGTCGGGGCCGCCTGTGCTTCCAGCGCGGCCGCGACATTGGCGGCGCGGG
>JANOGZ010001328.1:0-7001 GCA_031406255.1 Pyrinomonadaceae bacterium
GTGTCCGAGTGTTTGTCATTTCGCTTCTCCTCAACTAGATATGATCAATCGGTAGCTCTTTCTACCTGACAGGCTCAGGGCAATGGGCGTGCCGTTACAGCTACCCGTTCTTTTCCAGTGTTTACGTGCTGTGGCGGCGCCCGCCGGAGGGTGGCCGCAGTGTTATGGCGCGATTCTTTGCGGCACCTGCTGCAAATTGCGGCAGGTGCCGGTCCCGCCGACGCCGGGGCGCGTCACGAAACAGTTTTTCCGCAGACAAGCCATTTCCGATAGCGCCGCCGTCCGCGCCGAAACCACGGGCTGCAGGAGCTAATAATTGTCGCGGCCACTTTTCCCCCGGCGCGTGACAAAAAGTCAGGCTACTGACAAAACGTCCGCAGGGGCTGTCATTCGCCGACCTCGACCCGCTTTCCCCGAGGCTCCCGACATGACCCGGAGGCCTCCTGAACCTCATTTCCATTAGGGTTACGGTCCGAACTGGAGCGACGGGTGATTTTACACGGGTGCGGCACGCGACTTGTTATAGATTCTGGCGGCCGCGTCTCTTTTGTAGGGCGGGGAAGCTTCTTAAAAGATCTCAGGAGAATGAAAAGCTGATGGCACGTGTAATGGTTTGCGATGACGATGTGGTGATGACCAACGAACTGGTTCTCGCATTACGTGCGGCCGGCCACGAGGCGGAGACGTGCCATCACACGATGGATGTTCTGCGAGCCGCCGCCGGCGGACGCTTCGATCTGCTCGTGATCGGATTAGACATGGTCGGATTCGGCCGCTCCGGCGCCGTCGAAGCGATGCAGGAACTCGCGCCGCGCGTCGCGCTGATCGCGTTGCATAAAAAACCATCGGAAATTCTCCGCACTGCCGCACGCACGGGCGTCGCCGCGGTGCTCCCGCGACCGACCACCCCGAGCGATTTTATGTACGCCGTGACACGCTCTCTGGAGCAGGCGCAGGCGTCCAGACCGTTAGCGACACATGGTTAACAGCGTCTCGCTCCTCTCTCCTCACAGAGAGGAGGCTCCGGCGAGAGCTATGGCGGGCAACGCCGCTCCGCTCGAATTCCTCGACCACCAAAACCGGGAATTATTAGTGCAAAATTACAAGGATTAAGCCGCCTCTCAACCCCCCACCACCTCATACCGCTCTCTGCCCCGAGCTTTCGACAAGTTAATGTAATGAATGCCTCGAGATTATTGAGGGTTGCCATCGCGATTGGCCTGATCTGCTGCGCGCCGTTTCAAGCGGCGTGGCAGCGGAGTTCCGTCTACGCCTCTACCCCGGGACATGCTCGCGGCGTTCTGCTTACCTTCGAGGAATCTGCGGACGATAACGCGGGCGGAGAAGGCGACACAGAGAACGAGAGAAAGGGTGACAAGACGCCCGGGGGTAATCTCTTCGCAGGCGACGGTGCGGCGGCGACGGCGGCCCCGCAGAGTCCGGCACAGTCACCGGTTGCTGTTCTGCCGCAGGGCGCGCCGATTATCGTTGACGGTCGGACGTTGACCGGCCCCTTCAGCCTGCCGCAGCAGCGCGGCGGTCGTTCGTTTCTTCCCGTCGTCAGCATCGCGCGCTCGCTCGGTGATGCGATCAGCGTTGACCCGACGGCGCGCATCGTCGAGGTTCGACGCCAGACCGGAGTGGTCGCCGACTTCAATGCGCAGCTTAACCAGATTCGTGAAAACGGCTCGGTGATCCTCGTCGTCTCGAACACGGCGGATATCGTCTTTCCTCCGAACCCGGAGCAACTGATGCTGCCGGTCGAGATCGTTGCGGCGCTGCTCGATGCGTCCATACTGCTCGACGGAACCGACGCTCAGGCCGTCAGAATCACGCGCGCCAGGACGCAGGTTGATACCGTCAGAGCCGGCGCGCGGCGCTCTTCATGGGAACTCTACCAGATCGATTATGATTACAATTTTAACCGTTACAGCGGGGCCTTTAATCAAAACCTGGGCCTGCGCTCGAGCGGCCGCATCGGTGACGGGCGATTCAATCTAACAACAAATTCCAGCGCCGGTACCGGCTCCGGCCTCGGCATCCTGCGTAACGGCACCTTCACCTACGAGCGACCGAACGGGCAGCGATTCATCGGCGGCGATTTCGGTACCGGCACCGACCTGGCGTTTATGTCTTCCTCCCTTCGCGGCGGGCTGGCGCAGATCCCGGCAGGCGGCGCGCGCGTCACGGCATTCGCCGGACGCGCCATTTCCGGAGTGTTTCCGTCACAATTAACGCCGCTCACGACCGTTGATCCGCTCGAACCATCGCTCACCCAGCAGCGGAACAGTCTTAGTTATGATACGAACGTCGCCGGCGGATACGTCACCTTCGGCCCTTCCGCCAGCAACCCCCGGCGTCCCGGTCTGCTGTTATTCTCATCCGGTCTCATGCATTTCAATGGCCCGAACAGAAGGGGCGATATAGTCACCGGCAGCGTCCGGCATACGACCGACCGCAGCTACTTTCAGGCCGATGTGGGCGCCGGCCTGTTCTCCGGAACGCAGCGCGACGACGCGCGCGTCGATGGCTTCGGGCTGGCGGCGGATTTTTCGGGGTCATATAACGTCACCGATGATGTGACCGTGCAGGGACGCTTTACACATATCGGGACTAACTTCCTCAGCCCGCAATCAGGATTGAACGCGCCGGTCAACAGCCTGGCCGGAGGGCTGACGTGGCGCGCCAAACCCTGGCTCACCGCGACGGTTTCCGGCAGCAGCGCGAACCGTCCGGACGCCGGCGGGCAGACCGATCGCTTCGTCAGTACCACGCTAAACCTGACGCCGGACAATGCTCTGCCGACGATTTTTTTCTCTCATACCCAGAGCACTTCGACGCAGGCCGGGAGCGGCGCTTTCACGCTGCTGAACGCCACGAAGGAGTTTTCACGCTGGACCCTATTCGCCAACGCCACGAGGGTCAGCACACGCGGCAGCGAGTCCCTCAACTCACAGCTCGGCGCAAATATCAGGCTCGCCGATTCCAGCACGCTGCAGGTGGGCCAGTCTTTTGGCAGCCGCGGGGCGCTCGGCGGGACGATCGACTGGCAGACGCCGAGATTATTCAGCGATCGCGTCAGCCTCAGCGCCGGTTTCGGATATAACCGCAGCGATAGCTCGCCGCTGGCGACGACCGAGCGCTTGACCGCCACCATGCGTCTGCCGTGGGAGCAGATGCTGCAATTCACTTATGTGCACGGGCAGGGCGGCTCGCAGCTTCTCGTCAACGTGCGCGGGCCGATACTGCGCGGGCGCAAATCCGAAGCGGCGGCGGCCAACGGGCCGATCTCTGAGATCAGGTCTTATGGATCGTTCAACGGTCAGGTTTATCAGGATATCAACCTCAACGGGCGATTTGATCCGGGGGTTGATCAGGCTCACTCGAATGCGACGGTGCGCGTCGACGGAAACCTTTACGCCGTGACCGACGAGAGGGGAAAATTCAAGATCGATAACGTCAAGGTCGGCGAACACACAATCTACCTGGACCTGCTCTCGGTGCGCGCCGATCTGACGATTCTCGATAGCCAGTTGCGGACCGTCGAGTTGGGACCCGAGAGCGACTCGATCGTCGACTTTCGTCTCGTCCGCACCGGACGTATCGCCGGACTTGTCTGGCTTGATCACAACGGCAATGGCAAGCTGGAAGACGGCGAGCTTCCGTTAATCGATGTGCGAATCGTCACGGGAAGCGGTCGCGATACGCTGACCGACTCGGATGGCGGATTCGTGATTGGCGACCTTCCTCCGGGAGAGCATGTGGTCCTGGTTGATGAAAAGACGCTGCCGGAAAATACCACGGTGGGGACGAGTGGTGGGGCGGGCAGCAACGTACCCGCCGTCGTCCCGACGCCTGAAAAGAGAGGCGCCGAGCAGTTAGATATGCGCCTGCGTTCGTTTGCCGTCGGCGTGAGCGGCCGCCTGAGCTTGCGGCCGAGTGCGAGCGGAGGGCTGGCGCGCCTGAACGCGCGCGGTCTGCCCGCCCCGCAAGCGCTCGATACGCGCGCTCAGACGTTCGTCGTCTGGGCCGTCGCCTCGGGCGGACGCGTCGTTAATCTGGGTGAGTTGAAACGTGAGGCAGGGGAAGAAACGGCGGCAGGCCTGCTTGAGTTTGCGGCGCCGGCGGCGCTCGATCAATACAGCGTGATCGTGACGGCCGAAGCGAACGTCAAGGCATCGAGCCCGCTCGGCACCCTCGTCCTTTCGACGCGGGGTGGCGAAGTCGCCGCCTTATTCGCCGAAAAGGAGACCGGCCCGCGCGTCTCGAGCGGGGGTTATGCGGGGATAAATCGTTCTAATGTGGTTTCCGGTTCGCGACAGATAAGGGTCAGGGGGGGCGCCGAAACAGGCAATGTGAATTTCCCTGTGATCACCAAACCGGCAGAGATCAAGCGTTTTCCCTGAGAGCCACGTCAACCGGCGCGTCTAATCCCGCGTAATCTCAGGAGCGTCGATGCTGGAGGAAACCGATCAGCTCGCCTGCGCTGTTGATAACGGCCAGCGCGCCCGCGCCGTTCTGCTTCATTAGCTTTTCGGCGCGTGCCAGCGGCGTCGAAGATTCGACGAAAAGCATCGGATCAACGGGACGCATCACATCACACACGCGCGTGTGAGGCCAGCGGTCTCGCGGCAAGGACTTCAAATCTTCCAGCGTCAAAATGCCGTGGAGTCGCCGCGCGTGCGCCACCGGCATCGCCGTCTGACGGTGAAGCGGCAGAACGGCGTTGACGAAGTGGCTGACGAGCGTATCGGGCTCGATGGCGACCGGCTCCGCCGTCATCGCGTCGGCCACCGTCCGTCCTGCTTTTTTCCCGCCGTGGGCGCCGCGCAGCTCTCTGGCAACACCGGCCGCGGCACTGTGCAGGAAGATTCCGACGAGAACGGACCACAGCGCCATGAAGCGATCCTGCCAGACGAAGGCGACGTAGAGGCCGAAGACGATCAACGTCCACGCGATGACCTGCCCGCCGAGGCTGGCGGTGCGTGTCGCCTCTTCAAACTGCCCGCTGCGATGCCACAACAGCGCACGCAGCACGCGGCCGCCGTCGAGCGGGTAGCCCGGCATCAAGTTGAAAACGGCGATCAGCAGATTGCCCCAGCCGACGATGAAAAATGAGGCGGCCACGGTGCGGTATCCGCCGGTCGCCGCCAGACTCATCGCACCGAAGGCAATGAGCGCAAAGATAAAACTCGAGACGGGACCGGCGACCGCGATGCGGAACTCTGCGCGCGGATTGTCAGGTTCGCGCCGCAGACGCGCGAGGCCGCCGAAGGGGTGCAGCACTATCTCTTCGATCTCGATCCCCTCGGCGCGCGCGACGAGCGCGTGTGAGAGTTCGTGGCCGAAAACGGAGAGGAAAAAGACGAGCGTCGTGATGATGCCGGCCACCCAGGCCATACTTGCCTCGACGCGCACCAACCGCGTGGTGGTGGTTCCCTGCTCGAAGTTAGCGGCAATCACCCAGACGCTTAAAGCGAAGACGAAAAACCAGCGGTAGTCGATGCGGACGGGGATGCCGTACACGCGCGCGACCTGGATCTGTCTCTTTAAGACGCCGGCTAATTTCATAAACCGTATCCATCAGATAGGCGAGCGCGGCCAGCGAGAGCGGGCAGCAGGCTGCCGATGTTTAGTCAGCCTGTTGAAGTATCTTCTACTTCCTAACTCTCGAAGGCGCTGGCTTCCGCGTCCAGCAGCAGGGAATGCTCATTACGCGTCACGCGCCTGAGCAGCAGCGGATCATCGAAGAGTTGTGCCAGCCCGTGCACGATCGAGTAGCGCGGTTCATCGGCAACTCGCGCCGCGAGGTGCATCTCTCGTTGAAGATACTCGTCCATACCTTCGAGCAGCGCACCGCCGCCGGTCAAAACAAGGCCACGGTCGTGGATATCGGCCGCCACTTCCGGCTGAAGCTCGGCGAGCGCCGTCCGCACTTCTTCGGCGATCTTGCGCACAACATTTTGCGTGACCGTGTAGACTTCTTCGGCCGTCACTTCAATGGCATTGGGAGTGCCGGTCTGCACGTCGCGACCCTTGACGGTTATCCGCCGCGCTTTATCGGGAGGTTCTGTCGCCGATCCGAGCTCGATCTTCAAGCGCTCGGCGGTCGGCTCACCGATGATCAGGCCGCGATGCCGGCGCAGGCGATCCGTAATCGCCGCGTCAATGTCGGAGCTTCCGAGCCGCTCGGCATGCGCATAGACGATCGTGCCGCGCGCCACGACGGCGATATTGGTCGTGCCGGCGCCGATATCCACGACGGCCGAAGCATGTTTGTCATCAACCGAGATGCCGGCACCGATCGCCGCCGCGAGCCCCTCTTCGACCATGTAGACGCGGCCGATGTGAGCGTTCTCGGCGGCCGTCGAGAGGGCGCGCTGCTCGACCTGCGTGACGCCCGCCAGAACGCTCATCACCGCGCGCCGGCTGAAATGTGAAAACCCGCTCCGCGCTTTGCCGACAAAGTGATTGAGCATCTTCTGGGTGCGCTCGAAATCGGCGACCACGCCGTCAACCAGCGGTGCGACCAGAGAGATGTCGCGCGCTTCGCGGCCCTGCATCTCGTGGGCTTCTCCCCCGATCGCGACCACCTCTCCGGTGAGCTTATTGACGGCGACCACCGACGGCTCATCGACGACGATCCCGCGCCCGCGCACCGCGATGATCGTGCTGGCCGACCCCATGTCTATCGCTATTGAATCAGAGACGAGGTTACGCAGCGTCCTAAAACGCATGAACGAGCGTGTCTTCCGCATGAACAAGGGTGATGGCATAAAGAGTAAAATTGGGAACGACGAATTAAGGGTAGAGATGAGACAAAAGTTTCCTCGTTAACGCTCTTTGATATTTCGCCCCATCTCTACTCTGGCAACCCCTCCCAATCGACCTCGAAAAGCGGTATCGGCTGCACGCGATTCTTAACGGTGATGGCCGGGCGCGGCCGCAACGTACACTGCGTGTTGGCCGCGGCTTTGGCCGTGGCTTCGCTTAACAGAATT
>JANOGZ010001340.1:0-1373 GCA_031406255.1 Pyrinomonadaceae bacterium
CAGTTCAGAAGTATCCCAAGGTGGAGCAGGCGGCCATCTTCCATAAGGAGATGATCCGGAGGATACAGACGCTGCCGGGTATCCGATCGGCGAGCATCTCGACGAGCCTCCCGCTGCAGGGTGGGGACACGAATGATTTCAATCTTGAAATTCGTCCGACGCCTCCGGGCCAATCAGCGGAGGTTGCCGAGTTCATGGCCGTCAGTCCGGAATACTTTCGCACGTTGGGCATCCCTTTACTGAAAGGACGCTCTCTTTCTGAGCAGGATAACGAGGATGCCCCACCGGTGATGGTCATCTCGCAGGCCATGGCAAGGCGCTACTTCCCCAATGAAGACCCTATCGGCATGCGCCTTAAAACCGGGGGATGCACAGAGTGCGACTGGACGACTATTGTCGGCGTGGTGGGAGATGTGAAGAATGGGGGACTAAGCGCTGAAGACGACTCGGCCATGTACTGCCCCTTTATTCAAGAGCCCCTCAACATTCGCATGATGACTCTGGTGTTGCGCACAGAGGGTGATCCGGCGAGCTTTGTCCCCGCCGTCCGCCATGAAGTGAATTCCGTTGATCCTGATCTGGCACTGGCTGATATAAGGACCGTGGATCAGCTAATGTCTCAATCGCTCGGACAATCTCGTTATCGCGTCGTGCTGCTGGGGCTTTTCGCAATGGTCGCACTCCTCCTGGCGGCATTAGGGATTTACGGTGTGATTGCCTACGCGGTCAGCCAAAGGACGCGCGAGTTCGGCATCCGTATCGCGCTCGGCGCTCGAAAACGGGATATTCTCAAGTTGGTAGTACGGCAGGGGATGATCCTCAGCGTGATCGGTGTCGCCGTCGGTGTGGGGGCCTCACTGGCGTTGACCCGCTTTCTGTCGAGCCTCCTTTACGGCGTGAGCAGCACCGATCCGGTGACGTTCGCGACCGTGGTGCTTATCCTGATCGGCGTCGCGCTCGTGGCGTGCTCCATCCCGGCGCGGCGCGCGACGCGCGTTGATCCGATGGTCGCGCTCAGGCATGAGTAATCCTCCTAGTGGGGAATTGCAAAAACCTTAACTCGAAAATTAAAAGCATCTTCTCTTCGTCCGATCCGCGGAGTCGGTAATCCCTCGGCGCAGACTTCTGTAACCAACATTTAATCAGTTAGTAACTCGCCGTTAGGCCGCCGAGTCTAGACTGCCGTCCATTCCCACCGATCCTCAAGTCTGAGCGGAACAAAGGTTCAGTGAGGCTCGTCCCAAGCGACCTCACGTAACCGATAAATTTAGCGCGAAGCTCTGATATAGATGGCGATGGCTTGCAGAAAGAAGACCTTAAAAACGGAAAAGCGTATCAAACTGCAGGCGCGTCGTCGGGCGATCGAGCGATCC
>JANOGZ010001350.1:0-5500 GCA_031406255.1 Pyrinomonadaceae bacterium
CCGCATCATCAAAAAATTTCCGGCCGAGGTTGGCCTGCACCGTCGCATCATCATAAAGATATTCTCCGTAATCGTCCAGAATCTAATTGCTGGCTTCGGCGAGGTGTGAAGCAAATCTTTTTAGACGTCTGAAAGGCTAAACAATAGTCGAGTAAAGACGAGAGGGAACGCCCCCGGCTGGCCCGGGACGTTCCCTTGCTCATTTACTAGAAGCGACGCCGAGTACGGCGATTGCTCCGTCTGCTATAGAGATAGGAACCACCGGCCCCGGCGAGCGCGCCAACCCCAGCCGCCTTTTTGCCGCCCATGACGCCGCCAAGACCCGCGCCCAGCGCCGTGCCGCCCGCAACCGTGCCGAGCGTCCGAGTGCGCCCCTTGAAATTGCGACGCGCCGCGCGCCGGTTCATCGCATAAAGAGCTGAACCGCCGCCTCCAATGGCCGCGCCCTTCTTGCCGCCGATGAGCGCCCCGGCGACGGTACCGCCACCGATGATCGCAGCTGTCCGCGCCTTACGCCCGAAACGCGACCGTCGCCGGCGATCCTGCCCATACAACTCCGGCACGAGTGCGGTCGCCAGCAGAATAAGGCATAATAGAGATGCATATAGTCTTCGCATAAGAAAAGTCTCCTCCAGACTTGATCTGGTGTGATAGGGTCCACGGGAGAAGTTCACCACGTCACTTTTAGCAACTTTTATTCCGCGCTACCATCCTGTTTCGAACATTGATAAAACGGGCTTTCGCCGGATTTTGCCCGGGTTGCCGCGCGAGTTTTCTTACAGTTGCGTGGCATCAAGCGTACTAATTTGATGCTCGCCCGGTCTGTGAAGCAAAGGCGCCCGGCAGAATACCGGAGGGCATGGTTTGACCTCCATAAAGCGCTCTCGCATAATTTCGGCCATGAAGACCGCCATCATTCATCATTCGGTTTATGAGCAGCATGATACCGGGGAGGGGCATCCGGAACGGCCCGAGCGCTATCGAGTGGTCATGGATGCCCTGCGGGGGGACGCGCCGCTGTGGGCGCAACTGCTTGAACTCGAAGCGCCCGCTGCGCCGCGCGGCGACGTGCAGGCCTGTCATACTCCGCAACACTTCAAACGAGTCGAGCGGGCGGTGAGCGAGGGGATCGGTTACCTGGATGCCGACACGAGTGTTTCGATGCGTTCGCTGGATGCGGCCCTGCGCGCGGCGGGTGGGGCGTGCCGCGCGGTTGATGCCGTAATGAGCGGTGACGCGCGCCACGCTTTCCTTCCGGTGCGCCCGCCCGGCCATCATGCGACGAGCGAGCGCGCGATGGGCTTCTGCCTCTTTAACACGGTCGCCATTGCCGCGCGTTACGCGCAGCTGCATTACGCGGTCATCGAGCGCGTCGCGATCGTTGACTGGGATGTGCACCACGGCAACGGCACACAGGGGATTTTCTATGATGATCCTTCGGTATTTTTCTTCTCCACACACCAGTACCCGTGGTATCCGGGAACAGGCGCACGCGGTGAAACGGGTGTGGGGCGCGGGCGTGGTTATACGTTGAACGTTCCGGTGCGCGCGCTGACCTCCGGAGCCGAACACCGGCGGATGTTTGACGCCGCGCTCGAAGAGATAAGCGGAAAGATCAAACCCGATCTGGTCATCATCTCGGCAGGCTTTGACGCGCACGAAGGCGATCCGCTCGGGCAGTTGAGGTTAGGCGATGAAGACTTTGTGGCGATGACGCGCGCGGTCAAAGAGTGGGCCGGAAGTGTATGCGACGGGCGCATCATCTCCTGCCTGGAGGGCGGATATAATCTGGAAACGCTGGGCGAGACCGTGCGCGCACATGTCCGGGCACTGGTCGCGTCATGACATGGGGGCGCGGCCGACACGTACGTGCGACTTCGTTCTTCAAGAAATCATATAATTCCCGAAAGTTCATAAAGCATAAGCGTCCCGCCGAACCGCAGGACGAATACGGTCTGTATCGCTCGATAAAGCGCGTACAGAGGGCGAGGGTGGTGGAAGGCTCTGCGCCGCCCTTGCGGATGGATCCAAGCTGAAACACGATCGACGCGTGTGACGTAAATGTAATGTGGATCACTCGGATTATCACGATACATCCGGGGCGGTTGCGATCACAGGGCGAGCGATGGCACCCGGACCAGGGGTGCGCCTTAGACAGAGATAGGAGAAAGGTATGCGCCAGCATATTCGAGCGGCGAGCGATCGTTTAATGCACATCACATCACGAGCGCGCACGGGCTTGCGTCGCGTGATGTCGCCGGTCGCCGTAGTGGCCTCGCTGCTCTTCGTGGTATGGCTGCTCGTGGAGAACAGCTACGCCTATCGGAATTACTTTGTCGGCCGGTTGTTTGGGGTCATTACTTTCTCCGTTATCTGTTTTACGCTTGTTTACTACAGCCTGAAGGGATTGCGCTGGCTGAAATATCACTTGCTGTGGCGCGTGCGCCGACGTCTCGTCATCACCTACTTGTTTATCGGGCTGACGCCGCTTGTTCTGCTCACGCTGCTCGGATTTTTATCCGCCGCGGGCGGCTCAAGCCAGGCGATGTCGCGTATCGTCGCGGTGCAGATAAGCGCCACGGAGAAGCAGTCGCTGACGGCGGCGCGCGCCCTCGCTTATGCCCTCCAGCGACGTTTAGCCAACGCCGACGAGAGGAGCCTGCAGGAGTGGCTCGACGAGCGAACCGCGCTGCTCCAGGCTGCTCTGCCGGGAGCCCGCGTCGCCGTGTGGCGCATGCCGACCGGTGAAGATGTGGCGGCGCTCGGTCATGGTGAACCCGCGGAGATCACCAGCAGCGAACCCACCGATGAGAACATGCGCGGTGTGGGGGGCGACACCACGCCCGTGGGCGCGCCGCTGCCCACATGGTTGAGCGGTCGTGAGGAGTGGAGTGGTTTCACGTATGTGCCGCCCGCAGCGGATTCGGAAGAAGTTTTCGGTTCTCCGGCGGTGCGCGCGCTGGTGCGCGGAAAATCAGACAAGCGATCCTTTGCGCTGCTTCTGACAATACCTGTGAGTCGCGCACTGGTTCAGCAATTTCGCGAGAGCACAGGTATCCGCATTCATCCTTTTTTTATCGGCGCAAACGTCCGCACGTATGAGAAAAACATGCAGGCTCGCCAGCAGAACAACGCGGCGAAAAGCGCTGCTGATGGGCCGAACGTGCAGCAGGGTGAAACGGAGGGGTCGCCGGGAATAACTATTTCGGACGATGGTCAGCAACACGGATCAAACATTACGCGCGATCAATTCGGTGATCCGATTCGTGGGACGCCCTTCGTGGAGATGCCTTATCCGATGTTTGTGTCAGCCACCGATTGGTCCACCGGCAAGAATTCTGAGCGCCCGGCATTTCTCGTCAACTGGTCCTGGTCAGAGGCAGGCAAACAAATTCTCGGAGACAAAACGACCGGGCAGTTCTGGCGGAAAGGGCTGATCGGTCTCGGCAGCGCTTTCCTCATTCTCGAGTTGCTGGCACTACTTTCAGCCGCGTGGATGACGCGCGCCGTGACCGGCGCCGTCCACAAGCTTTACCAGGCCACAGAGTATATCAAGCGTGGAGACTTCTCGCATCGCGTCCACATCCGATCGCACGACCAACTCGGCGAACTGGCGGCGGCTTTTAATGATATGTCGGATAATATCGAGTCGTTGCTCGAGGAGCGCGTCGAACGTGAGCGGCTCGAACGCGAGGTGGAGATCGCGGCCGAGGTCCAGGCGCAATTATTTCCGCGCAGCGTGCCGCATCTCTCAACGACAGAGATCGCCGGCGAATGTCGGGCGGCGCGCGGGGTGGCCGGAGACTATTACGATTATATCGAAGTCGCGCCGGGGCTCGTCGCCTTTGCGCTGGGCGATGTCTCTGGTAAGGGAATCTCCGCCGCACTGGTGATGTCGAATCTACAGGCGGCACTGCGCGCGCAGACGACGATCATCGCGGAACGTCTGAAACTCGCCGAGCGGGCGACGGCAAAAGTGGCCGTCACCGCAACCGGAGGGGGCGAGTTGAGCGCAGAGTTTCCCTGCGGAGTGACGGCTGTTGACACGAGTTGCGCGGTCGCGAATATCGCCGCCAGTATCAATGAGCAATTGTGCCACAGCACCGATGCGAACCGCTTTGCCACGCTCTTTCTCGCCCTCTACGATGACCGCACGCGCCTTTTGCGATATACCAACGCCGGTCATAATGCGGCTATCCTCGTCCACGCTGACGGAACCGTCGAGCGCCTGGTAACAGGCGGGACGATGGTCGGCGCGTTCGACTGGGCAACATTTGAAGAAGCGCAGACAATGCTGGAAGCCAACGACCTGTTGCTTATTTTCTCCGATGGCATCAGCGAGGCGCAGAACGCGCTGGGCGAAGAATACGGCGAGGAACGCCTCGCGCAATTCGCCGTCCACCATAGAGAGCGATCGGCGGACGAGATACGCCATGCCCTCTACGCGGAGATTGACGATTGGTCGGGCGCAAACGAGCGGGGCGACGACCAGACGCTGGTGATTATAAAAGGACGCGAATCGCCGTAATCCGTCAAACGATAGGTCCAGTGCGCCGGAAAAACAGCAGAGAATTTATGCTTCCCGCATCCGCCGCCTGGCGCTTTCGGATCAGGCCGTGATGATCGCGGCGCGCGCGCCCATCAGCTCAGAGAAATCTTTGGTATAGATCGGGCCGACCCGACGGATCCGGCCGACGCAGTCGGCCAGTTCTTCGGTCGTGAGGAATCCGTTTTCCGCGTGGACGATCGCCCAGGCGTCGAGGTGCGAGGCCGTCGCGAGCAATTCTTCGACGAGCCGCAGATACTGCTGCTTGGTCTGGACCCGCGAGCCCAATCGCCCGCTGTACGCTCCCTCAAATTCATCCCAGAATTCATCTCCACCGCGCACCCATTCTTCGCGCCAGGCCGATCCGGATGCGCGCCGCGATTCGCGATGGCCGGCGCGCGGCAAACGAAGAAAGAGCAACTCGCCATGCTGCGCGGCGAGGAAATCGCGCGCCTCCTGGTTCGAGCTCGTGTTGCGTTGCGCATTGTTCACCGGCAGCGGCTCGCTTTCCCAGAGACGGCGAAAGACGCGCGAGAGCGGTTGCCGAAATTCGCGTGTTTCCTCGTTGAATGATAGAGCATAGTCGCCGACCATCAATCCCAGATTCAGCGCCAGAGCGCGTTTGATCTCGCCATCAAGCTTATCCACGTTGTCGCGCACGTTGTCGAACCACCACGCATCCGTCTCGCCGAACCAGCTCCGCAACGCGACGTTGTTGAGCTTGTAGCGCGGCACATAGGCATCTTCGAGAATGATCTCGATGTCGTCGGCCGACAGTCGTTCGGTGTTATTCTCGACGCGCGCCAGGGCCTTGATCGATGCCCAGCGCGCCGCATCATTGGTTGTCACGCGGACGCCCCAGCGCTTCAGGTAAACATCCAGATCAGGCTCTCCCGCGAAGGGATTGACCACTGAACGAAACTTCAGGCGGCGTAGGACGCTCAGCTCGAAGGC
>JANOGZ010001357.1:0-2992 GCA_031406255.1 Pyrinomonadaceae bacterium
AGGTAGAGGCGTCCACGCGGGCTGTCGTTCTCATCGCCGGTATGCACATAGGTCGGGCACGCTTCGAGGCAGAGGCCGCAGTGAATACACGCGAGAAGTTTATCCTCTTCCGCGGCCAGAGAGCGCGCGAGTTGCAATGAATTCTCAGTCATCATTCAAGAGCATGCGAGGCTCGAGCAGAAACACTGTCCCGATGCTAAAGGGCAGCGAAACGTCCCGGAGATAGCAGGCCGTCCACATCGAACTGCTGCTTGAGGCGCGGCATCAGCAACGCCGCCGCCTCGCCTAATCCCCAGACGTCAAAGGCTCCTTTGATTTCGGCGGGGGCTGTTTCGATAACGAGCGCGCCGCCACCCGCACGGGTGATGCCGCGCCATCTTTCAAGCATCGAAATCATTTCGACGCTTTCAGTGACATTAGTGCCGACAGGTTGGATGCAGCGCAGCCGACCGTCGCCCACGCCAGCCTGCCACAGACCCGTACTGCCTGTATGGCGGTGAACCTCTTCCAGCAGTGAAGGGATTTCAGCGGGGCGGATACCCCGTGTGCACCAGATGAGATGATGGCCCTGAAACCGCATGGGCGCCGCCGCGAGTTCACTCCAGATCGACGAATCATCATCTATCGGCGCAGCGCATCTGACCGATCTATACGAGCTGAAGATTTCCGGCGCGCGCGTGATCTGATCAGTGACGGTTTCGGGAGCGCCCGCAAAACGCACGAGCAAAGCGAAACTTTCTGCTGACTCCGCCGGCACGCCGACGCGGTCGGCCATGCGTGGCGAGAGTAGCTCGACGGCGACGGGTAAAAACTGTGCGGCGAGCATGGAGCGGGCGCCGCTTAATAATTCCCGGTAGTCGCGGGATCGAAAAGCGAGCGTCGCTTCGCGGGCGGGGCGCGGCCGGAGCTTGAAGGTTAATTCGAGAATCAAACCGAGCGTGCCGTAGCTGCCGACGAACAATTTGCAAAGATCATAGCCGGCGACGTTTTTTACCACGCGTCCGCCGCCGCGCATGATGCGCCCGTCGGCGAGCGCCACGCGCATCCCGATCACAAAGGCGCGCGGCGCGCCGTAACCATAACGCTGCGCTCCCGAAAGACCTGTGGCGGCGACACCGCCGATCGTCGCGCAACCGTCATCCGGGGGATCAATGGGAAGCCACTGCCCGGCGCGCCGCAGTTCAGCGTTGAGTGAGGCGAGCGTCATCCCGGCTTCGGCCGTCGCGATGAGATCGGCCGGTTCATGCTCGACGAGACGCGCCATCCGCTCTGTGCTGAGGATAATACCGGTACGTGATGGCAGATTGCCCGCCCCGAGCCATGTCCCGGCTCCGGCCGGGACGATTGCCCAGCCTTCGAGTGACGCCAGTCGCATGACTTCACATGTCTCGGCATAGGTAGCGGGTGCGGCCAACAACCCATCCGCGCCACGCGCGTCCCGAATATTTTCTTCGCCGACAATCCGTGCCAGAGACTGACGCGCTGTTTCAGGATCAAATATCCCGCGCCGGGAAAGGGAATCACGGGAGTGCGTTGACCCGCGCGGCGCCGGCCGGGCTGGTGTCGAGAGGTGGGGGGTAACGGCGATCTGTTGTTCAACTTCCGGCGCGCTTCCGTCTGCCGGTGCGCTTCCGTTGTTGCCATGGGGGGCTTTTGCGATCAGGTCTCTTTCACGCATCGCTGTCCTGGCGGCGACGGCGCGCCCCTCGCCGCAACCGCGCGGTGTCGGAATGATCTTGCCCGGATTGCATAAACCGGACGGGTCAAAGGCGGCACGCACACGGAGCATCATTTCCATATCAACTTCAGAAAAGACGAGCGGCAGGTAACTGCTCTTATCAAGACCGACGCCGTGTTCGCCCGTGATGCTGCCGCCCGCCCGCACACACGTTTCCATGATTTCCCGCCCGGCTTTCCGGACGCGCTCCACTTCATCCGGGTTCGCGGCATCGAAGCAGACGAGCGGATGGAGATTACCGTCGCCGGCATGAAAGACATTGGCGAGACGTAGATCGTACGTCGCCGCGATGCGATACGTCGCGGCGAGGATTTCGGGGAGGCGCGAACGCGGGACGACCGCATCCTGGATCATCAGGTCGGGCGAGATGCGGCCCATCGCGCCGAACGCGCCCTTGCGCGCTGCCCAGAGTCTTTTCCGCTCATGCTCGTCGGCGGCGCGCCGGCAATTCCCGGCTCCATGCTGAAGACAGATGCTTTCGGCGCGCGCCAACTCTTCATCGAGACCGGCGGTGAGGCCGTCGAGTTCGATGAGAAGCGCGGCGCCTGCGTCGGTCGGGAGACCCGCGGCGAAGACGCTGGCTTCCACCGCGCGAATCGTCGCGTTATCCATCATCTCGAGCGCCGCCGGTATCAGTCCGGCGGCGATGATGGCGGAGACGGCGCGGCTCGCATCATCAACATGCGCGAAGGTCGCCAGGAGAGTCCGCACGGCGGGCGGGATCGGCGATAATCGGAGGGTGGCTTCAGTCGCGATGCCGAAGGTGCCTTCCGAGCCGATAAAGACGCCCAGCAAGTCGTAGCCCGGCGCGTCGATCGCGGCTTCAAGATCAACGATCCGGCCTTCCGCCAGCACGACGCGCGCCCCGAGCACATGATCGACGGTCGTCCCATATTTCAGGCAATGAATGCCGCCCGCATTCTCCGCGATATTGCCGCCGATGGTGCAACTCACCTGGGAGGAAGGATCGGGAACATAATACAGTCCGTGCGGCGCGACGGCGCGCGACACGTGCGCGTTGACCATTCCGGTTTCGACTATCGCGAGGCGGTTCTCGACATCTACCCTCAGCAGGCGGCGCATGCGTGCCAGCTCGAGCACGACGCCGCGATCGAGCGCCAGCGCTCCGCCGGAAAGACCGGTGCCGGCGCCGCGCGGGGCAAACGGCACGCCGGCATGCGCCAGCACCCGCACGGACTGTACTATGTTCCCGATCCTTCCTCCCAGGTGAGTTGCACCATCGGCGGCAATATC
>JANOGZ010001358.1:0-1260 GCA_031406255.1 Pyrinomonadaceae bacterium
CAGGTTCAATCGTAGGCAAACACATCGGCCATTACCAGGTGCTGAGCCTCATCGGGCGGGGCGGCATGGGCGAAGTCTTCTTGGCTCAGGATGCGAGCCTGGGTCGAAAGGTGGCGCTCAAACTGCTGCGCACCGACTTCACCAGGAACGAAGAGCGGCTGCGTCGCTTTCGGCAGGAGGCGCGCGCCGCTTCTGCCCTGAATCATCCGAATATCCTCACCATTCACGAGATCGGGCACGAAGGCTCTGTGCACTTCATGGCGACGGAGTACGTGGAAGGAGAGACGCTACGCGAGCACATTTCGCGGGGAGGTATGACTCTGGGCCAGGCGCTGGATGTGGCGGTGCAAGTGGCGAGCGCGCTCTGCGCAGCGCATCAAGCGGGAATAGTTCATCGGGACATCAAGCCCGAGAACATCATGGTGCGGCAGGATGGTTATGCGAAAGTCCTCGATTTCGGATTAGCCAAGCTGAGCGAGAAACGCATCACTGATTCGGAAGCTTCGACGCTCTTTCAGACGGACGAGGGCGTGGTGAGGGGGACGGCGCAGTACATGTCGCCGGAGCAGGCGCGCGGGTCGAAAGTGGACGCGCGGACAGACATCTGGAGTCTGGGTGTGGTGCTCTATGAAATGGTGGCCGGGCGTGCGCCGTTCGCGGGCGAGACGGTGACGGACGTCATCCTCTCGATCATCGAGCGCGAGCCTGCGCCGCTGGCGCGCTATGCGGGGGAGGTGCCGGCGGAACTGCAACGGATTGCCACTAAAGCCCTCGCCAAAGACCGTGAGAAACGATACCAAACCGTTAAAGATTTGCTCATTGATCTGAAGAACCTGCGCGATGAGTTAGAGTTCGAGGCCAAGCTTGAGCGTTCCGCGCCGCCGGAGTCCAGAAGTGAGGCGGGCGCTCAGAGCGGACAAGCGGCGGTTGCGGCGCCGACAGGGCCGGCGGCGCGCTCGACCTTGAGCGCGGAGTATCTGATCAATGGGATCAAACAACATAAACGAGTCGCGGCACTCGCATTGGCCGCGCTCGTAGTCGCGGTGGCAGCCGCCGCTTACTTTTACCCTTTGCGGAGCGGCGGGGCGACGATTAATTCGATGGCCGTCCTGCCCTTCGTCAACCTGAGCGCCGACCCCGACACAGAATATCTTTCGGATGGGATCACAGAAAGTCTCATCAACAGCCTCTCGCAATTACCCAACTTGCGGATGATCGCGCGCACCTCGGCCCAACGCTACAAGGGACGCGACGTTGATC
>JANOGZ010001375.1:0-2862 GCA_031406255.1 Pyrinomonadaceae bacterium
GCCGCCCTCTTGACCGCCGCCTTGTTGGCCACCACCACCAGATCCACCGCCTTTTTGACCACCCTGGCCGCCGCCTTGACCTTGCATATTTGCCATGCCCGTTTCCTCCTTTGACGTAGGCGTTCGCGTTTATTAATAGACACGCGGACGATTAAGACACCAAGTCCTATCCGGCGACTCAAGAAAAGTTTCCTCTCTTCAGCACCGGTAACACCTGCGGGGTTTGTTATCGAGGGGGAAGGCGAGAATATAACAGATGAGAGGAAGGCGTTCCGTACGATTGCGTACACAGCAGCTTTAATTCTTTTTCTTTTAAGCTTATAGTTAGTTGGCAGTAGATTCACAACCAATCTCTCCCAGGGATTCAGTAACGCGGAAGGGAATATGGAAATGAAAAAAATCTTAGCCGTTTTTCTCGTGCTAACGATGCTTGCGCTTGTCGGGCCAATGCAAGCGCAGGCGCAGTGCGGCAGCTTGCGACACCGCCACAGCAACGTCACGCACACGCATCGCAGTTGTCGTGGCGACGGCCACCGGCACAGCCGAAGTTTCTGGCAGAAGCATCGTGATAAATTGACGACCGCGGGTGGCGCGCTGGCCGGCGCGGCGATTGGCGGTATTGCAGGCGGTGGGAAGGGCGCGGCGATCGGCGCGCTCGCTGGCGGCGGCGGAGCGGCAGTCTACACCTACGGCGTCCGTAAACGACGGACTGCCAGACGTTATTAACGACTAACAAGTGCTCGGCGGGAGTAAGGCGCATTCACTGGCAGGCAAGCCGGTGGATGCGCTTTCTCTTGAAGAGAAGGTCTTGTTTATCTACAACTACAAAAATCAAAATGAAATCCGGTGCCGTCGGCACTCCCATGCTACAGACCGAGCGCCCTGATTATGACCGTCATGTGGCCGCGTCATGTGCCGGACTGAGCCGGGAAACCTTCGCCGCGGCATGGGCACAGGGACGAGCGATGACGCTGAAGCAGGCGATTGAGCACGCCCTCGACTGATACTTCTACTGCTTCGAGACGCCTCCAGATAGAGAAAACCCGCGCGGACGTTTCCGTCCGGGCGGGTTTCCGGTGAACTGTTTGGATTGCCCTGAGCCTGGTGTGCCGCTGGTGCGCTGCCCGTAAGGCGTAGCGCGCTAAACAGGGTCACGTCTGGACGGGAAAACCCAACAAATTCGGGCTATCAGTCCAGTGGCCTAGGACTCAGCCACCTCACTGTGATTAAAATTCATATATTTTTGGATCACCTCCTTTCCAGTGTTGCAAAAGATGATAAATGACAACCGCTAGTGCGTCAAGCATCTTTTTTGCCCGCCATGTTGCGGTAAATGTCTCCACGGCGGAACACCTCGCGACCGCCGACGAAAGTCGCGTACGCATGTTCGACGCCGAAGAAGTAAGCGATCTCCCGGTAGTCTTCGCAGTCATGAATAACGAAATCAGCGCGCTTGCCCGCTTCGAGCGAGCCGCGTTCCTGGCCCCGTCCCAGACTGTAAGCAGCGTTGATGGTCACGGCCGTCAGCGCCTCGGCGGGCGTCATCTTCAGATGCGTCGAAGCGAGCGATAAAATCATCGGCATCGAAGGCGTCGGCGATGAGCCGGGATTAAAATCCGTGGCGAGCACGACGGCGAGCCCCGCTTCGATCATCGCGCGCGCTGACGGGTAGCGCGCCGCGCCGAGCGCGTAGACTGATCCCGGCAAAAGCACTGGTTGCACGCCCGCCGCGCGGAGCGCCGCGATCCCGGCGGCATCCGTATGCTCCAGATGATCGGCCGTCGTCGCCCCGAGCTCCGCCGCCAGCACCGCGCCGCCCGAGAGCGAGAGTTGATCGGCATGCACGCGCAGCCCCAGACCCGCGCGGCGTGCCGCCGAGAGAATCCGTCGCGTCTCCTCCAGGCCAAATACTTTCTCTTCACAGAACACATCGCAGTATTCGGCGAGGCCCTCGCCGACAATGCGCGGCAACATTTCTTTCACGACAAGAGTGACGTATTCCTCGCGCCGGCCGCGATACTCATCCGGCACTTCGTGCGCGCCGAGAAAAGTCGGCACGTAGTGAAGCGGCGTCTCAACATTCAAGCGCCGGATCACCCGAAGCATCTTCACTTCATCCTCGACCGATAGACCGTAGCCGGATTTGGCCTCGACGGTGGTCGTGCCACCTCGCAAAAACCACCGCGCGCGAGCCCGTGCGGTTTCCACCAGTTCGTCTTCCGTCGCCGCGCGCGTTCGCCTGACGGTGGAGCGGATGCCGCCGCCCGCCGCGGCGATCTCCTGATAGGTCGCGCCACACGCGCGCCGCTCATATTCATCCGCGCGTGTGCCCGCGAAGACCGGATGCGCGTGCGCGTCAACGAAGCCGGGCATCACCACACGCGCGCCGGCATCCAGCACGTCGCAATCCGCCCCGATGAGAGGCTCGATCTCACGGCGCGCGCCGACTCGCTCGATGCGCCCGTCGCGCACGATCATCGCGCCATCCTCGATGATCGAAAGCTCACGCATTTCCGGGCCACTGCGCGGGCGCGCCGCGCCTTTGAGCGTTACGAGTTGCGAGCAATTGAGGATCGCCAGCGGGTCGTCGGGCACGGAGGTTTCTCCCACCAGGAGCGGTCACGGGAAAGCGCTCCCGGCAATCATTCCTCAACAAGAGCGTCGATCCACTCGACAGGGCGGCTACGTGGCCGACGAGGTGTGATCATGCACGATCCGCCACCCGCGCTCTGTGCGGCGGAAGATGAGCGTGAAGCGGCCGTGCGGCGTATCGCCGGCGCGCGTCAGTTGCCAGCGCCCGAGCGCCACCACCGCTTCGGGACCGAGCGGCTTGATCTCCAACTCCGTGAACGCCAATGTGCC
>JANOGZ010001384.1:0-1006 GCA_031406255.1 Pyrinomonadaceae bacterium
CGACACGGTGCAACCTGATTGGCACTGGGATGGCGCGCGCACGCTCGCCCTCACGGGCGCGATCCTCGGCCTGCGCGTCGCCAATCAAGATGCCAGCCCGGCGTGGCTGCCGTCTTCACCTTTCAATCGCCCGCGCGGCACGACCGCTCCGCCTCCGCCACGGGGATAGAAACTTTTGTGAGTGCGGCTTAACGGGCCGTCCGGACGAATCAACTCGAGAATCCAGCCCGGACAAAAGGATAAAGGAGATGCCATTATCAGGCATCTCCTTTATCCTTTTGCGTTCGAGGGCGGTCGCGAGGCGCGGGCTACTTCGTCAGTAGCGCGATGCGCTACCCGCGTTCAGCCAGGCGCGGATGGAAAAAGAGGACATAAGAATAGACCAGCAGGTTAACGGTCAGGAGCGCCAGTCCGAGGATGAACCGGAGTTCGAAGGTAATATGCTGCGGGTAGAGAAGCGCCGTGATGTGATGCTCGATGAAGCCGCCCGCGTAACCGGCGTCTCCGCCAAGATGGCGGAACCAGTTTTCCAGTGGCGTCAACGGGCACGTCCAGTTGGCGCACTGTACTAAAATTCCCCACACCAATACCGGCAGATGCAACCACAGCGCCGCGCGCCAGCGCAGCGCCGCCAGTCCGCCGAGCACCGCGAAGAGAACGAACGCGAAGTGCGCGATCAGCACGAGATCAGCCAGGAAGCGATAGAGCATCGGATGTAGCCGCCCGCCATTAGAGAAACCGGGACGATATCTGCTCGGCCGGAGAGCGTCGGGAGATGGCCCGCGTCCCTTCACGCATATATTAGACTACTTCATCTGCTCTGGAGAATGCGGAGACGTGCCCCGGTGACGGGCGGATTTTGAAAGAGTAGCTAAGGAGGGGCGGTTCAGTATCAACCTTCGGGGCGCGGCGGGTTCGAAGTCAAAAACGGATGCGAGATGAATTTATAAAAAAGACTCTTGCTAAATCTGGTAAAAAAGTAGTATCACTAGGGCCACAGTAAGGC
>JANOGZ010000031.1:0-5372 GCA_031406255.1 Pyrinomonadaceae bacterium
TGTGAAACAAGTATCTAGGCTTGGTTTTAAGCTTAATCGCAAGCCGCGCCCAACAACTCTTTCAACCCGACCCCGCGATAGCATTCCTTACATCATCTCTCCTTGCGGTGTAGATTGAATGCTGCTCGCGCGGGCGGGTTAATTCGGGCGTTAGGCGTCTCTCATCATGAGGAACAGTGAGGAACAATATGAATCATCAGCTTGAGAACAGGCGGGCGTTGGTAACCGGCGGCAGCCGTGGCATCGGAGCCGCCATCGTCAAGCGTCTCGCGCGCGAAGGCGCCCACGTTGCGCTGACCTATGTCAGCAAGCCCGACCAAGCCAACGAAACGGCAAAGGCGGCCCAGACGCTGGGAGTGCAGGCGATCGCCATCCAGGCCGACAGCGCAAATGCCAAGGCGGTGGCTGCTGCCGTGGAACGAACGGTAGGGGAGTTGGGCGGCATTGACATTCTGGTGAACAACGCTGGCATCGGCGTGATGGCACCCATTGATGACTATCGTCTTGAAGATTTTGATCGTACGCTGGCGGTGAACCTGCGCGCCGTGTTCGTCGCCACGCAGGCTGCCGTAAAGCACATGGAGACGGGCGGGCGCGTTATCACGATTGGCAGTTGCAACGCCGATCGCATGCCCTTTGGGGGCGGCGCAGTTTACGCCATGAGCAAGGCCGCACTTGTGGGGCTGGTCAAAGGACTGGCGCGCGACCTCGGCCCGCGCGGCATCACCGTTAACAATGTTCAGCCGGGGCCGGTCGACACCGACATGAACCCCGCAGACAGCGACTTTGCCGAGATGCTACGGAAGCAGATGGCCCTGCCGCGCTACGGCACCGCCGACGAGATAGCGGCGATGGTCGCTTATCTTGCTGGACCCGAAGCGGGCTTCGTAACCGGCGCAAGCCTGACGATTGACGGGGGATTCACTGCGTAACCGCCTGAGCAACCATCGCCTAATGCTCCGCTTGCCTTTTGATGTTTCTCGTGGCTCGCAATCGCCTCTCGTATGAGCTTCGCCACGTTTGAGACGCCGCGCAACTTGAGTGCGCCCGTGATGATATCCTCCATGCAGCGGCAGCAGGCCTTTGTCACCGTCGAGAAGTAACAACAGGTTTTGGAGTGAGCGCTGACCCCAACTAAAAGGTCAACCGCCAACATGAATTGTTCATCGACTATCTGCATGTTTTCTCCAATGCCGCGCCTAACGCTCCGCATCCACTCGACCCGCAACAGCGCGGCTCTCATCATCAAAGGCAACAGCGGGGGGGTGATGTGGAGCGTTAGATTCTTTCCTGCATGCTGCCGCAAGAATTATCTATCAGGTGTCGTAGTAACTTGTTTGCTTCGAGCCTAACTCGCCTTCAGTCTTGAGCACTAAGTCGTGGCCCCTTTATTGCTTATAGCACGGTAAAATTTGATATGAGTAAGGAATGTTATGAGATTAATAACCTTCACAACCATTGTTTGTCCGCTCATCCTGCTTGGTACAAATCTGACAGTTGCTCAAACATATTCAGACAAATGCCATGTGTATCTCGTAGATGAGAAAGCTGCACAAAAGTTTTTCGCAGAAACAGACCTTAATGCTCTAGCCAAAAAGCCGAAAAAAGAACAGGAAGTTATCGCAGCTTCTGCAGGAGTCACGACGTTCGATGAATTCCTGACAAAGGTTGGCGAAGAAGAGCTAACCACCAGGACATACACGTTTCCGAAAAGCGACCAGATCATTACAGCCAGCGTCTTTTACACGGATGAATCCATGGCGTCAGCGGGGCATCAGAGTTCAGTGTTCCTTGGAATTGCAGTGGCGGAAAAGCCTTATGACAGCGCTATGGCTGCTCGCAATAATGCTATAGCTGAAATCAGCTATGATAAAAACACAGATGCGGTGAGGGTTAAGAAAAATGTCGAGATAAATGGTCGTCGCTACCTTGTAGGGCTGGAATGCAGATGCAAAGAGGTTAAGCCTAAAGAGGGCGATGATAAATAATCCGATTAAAGCGTGCTATTAAGTGAAGATTGCGCGTAATTCTAAGTCGCTTTTTCTCACCAATTTCGCCATTTTGCCCGCTCACCGTGAACCGGCGACTTGGAAATTTTGACAAGTGCTACGAAATGTCCTGAAAACAGGCGGTTCTCGCATTCTGAATTACGCGCACGCTTCATTATAATATAAGCTCTCTCGGTAGCGATCTTTATTCGACCAAGGGCTGTATTGCAAGAAATATTTGTAGCCGCAAAGAGATCAACGGGAATGATGTGGTGGGCCAAGCGAAGTTCGTCGAGAGCCTGTTCGGTGTAGCTGCGTAGGTCAGAGCCGCTCACAGCCTCATTGCGCTCTGAAAGAATTCTCGCAGCAGAACCAGTTTGTTGAGGGCTTGTTCCGGATTGCAGCATAGGCGTGGAGCCTCTGGCAGCCTTCTTTGTCTCCAATCAATCTTTGCAGCGCAACCGGGAAGGCTCCTGCCACCCTGACATAGAAGCATGTCTATATCTGCCCCACATAGCGATTGAGACTGCCTGCACTGCCTGCCATCGTGCGTAATCAAAACCGTACAGACATACTTGCCTTCCTGTGGTAATCTGTTTATTCCCTGTCAAGAGATCTGTGAGTCAGTACGCCGGAGGAGGGTTAGCTTCGGCCGGCGTCTTTATTTTCGCCGCGTGTGCAGTCACGTGCGAGCTCTGACCCCACGTGAGCCCCTTAATCCTCCATACAATTTACGAGCGAGGGAGTGGCTATGCCGTTCCGTTCTGTTTTTATCGCCGTCGTCGTCGGGTTCGCCCTGATCGTGGGCGCCTTTCTCATTAACCGGCAGCGTCCGCGGGTGGAGACCGACCAGCCCAATCAGGCTTTGGTGCGCGCCACCGGCAAGTGCGCCGAGTGCCACACGAGGCTCCATTACTCGGTCGTCCACGAGTTCGAGATGAGCCGGCATGCCGAGAAGGGCGTGACCTGCCTCGACTGCCACCAGCCCTCTACGAACCAGCAGGGACGCGACCACAACGGCTTCGTCATCACCGCGCAGATGACGGCGGGCAACTGCCGTAGTTGTCATGAGGGGATCTATCAGGAATTCCAGCGCAGCCGCCATGCCGCCGTCTCCTGGGCGGCCGTTTACGGCGAGGAGGGGCTCCAACCGGAGCAGGTCGCCTTCGCCGAGAAGTACCAGCCGGGTTATGCCAGGCGCCCACCGCACCCGTTCGTCAAACTCGAAGGTATGTCGGCGATGGTCAGCGGCTGCGCGCAGTGTCACAGCGTCGGGAAGCCCAACTCGGACGGGACAATCGGCACCTGTACAGCCTGCCACACCAGACACACAAGTTCCGTCGAGATCGCGCGGCTGCCGCGCACCTGCGCCCAGTGCCACATGGGCCCCGACCACTCGCAGATAGAGATTTACGAAGAGTCGCGGCACGGCGTGATGTTCGAGGCGCAGCGTGAACAACTCAACCTGAAGGCCGAGCCGCGCTCGCTGACCACGCGCGACATGTTCGTGCCGACCTGCGCGACCTGTCACATGAGCGGCATCAACGGTCTCAAGGTGACGCACGACCCTTCGGAGCGCCTCTCCTACTACCTCGCAGACCCGATCTCGAAGCAGAGGCCGAACTACGCGCTCGCACAAGCGAACATGAAGCAGGTCTGCTCCCAATGCCACGCGGGTTCTCTGGTTAACAGGGTGTACGAAGAGGCCGAGAAGGTGCTGGCCGACACGAACACGAAGGTGCTGGTCGGCAAGGACATCGTTGATGGGCTACGCAGTGAGGGTCTGCTCACGGGCGAGCCCTTCTCGAACCCGATAGACTTCATCTACTTCGACCTCTGGCACTACGACGGCAGAACTTCGAAGCATGGAGCCTTCATGGGCGGCGCGGACTTCGTGCAATGGCACGGCAACTATCCGATGCTGTACAAGACTGTGGAACTCAGGTCGTTAGCAGAGGAACTGCGGAGCGGTAATGGGAAGACTAAACAAACTTCTGGACAGACTCAATCGGGCTCGCGATAGCCGCTGGCTAAGCAGCCCGTGGGTGCGCGACCCCGGTTTATGGGTCGAGGCCTTCGTGCTCTTCAATTTCCTGTGCCTGACCCTGGACATCTATCTCGCGCACTCGACGAACCAGTTCCGCCGCCAGTCGGAGTACGTCCCGCTCTATTTTTCGATGATCGCGCCGGTCGCGTTATTCATCGGACTGGTAGCGCGGGGGCGGTTCGGCTACAAGGCGGTGTGGCGCGACCTGGGCCATCTGGTGGGATGGGTCGCCATCCTCGTGGGTTTGGCCGGCGTGATCCTGCACCTCGACAGCCACTTCTTCTACGAGCGGACGATCAGGAGTTTGACCTATGCCGCCCCGTTCGCCGCGCCGCTGGCCTACACGGGACTCGGCCTCCTCCTCATCGTCAACCGGATGGTGAGGGTGGACTCGGCGGAATGGGCCTACTGGGTGCTGCTACTCGCGCTGGGCGGCTTCGCGGGCAACTTCGTCTTCAGCCTCACGGATCACGCGATGAACGGGTTCTTCCGCCCCGTCGAGTGGCTGCCCGTGGCGTCGAGCGCCTTCGCCGTGAGCTTCCTGCTCGTGCCATTCATGGTGCGCGTCCGAAGTCCCTACCTGCTTCTCTGCGCCCTTGTCTTAGTTCTCCAGGCGCTGGTCGGAGTGCTGGGCTTCTTCTTTCATGCCGCCGCGGCGATTAATGGGCCGTCCTCAAGTTCGTTCGAGAACATCATCCACGGCGCGCCGCCGCTCGCCCCGCTGTTGTTCCCCAACCTGGTGCTGCTGGGGCTGATAGCTTTGTGGGTATTGAACAAACACGTGTCAGAAACCGGATCGGCACAGGTGGCGGGAACAGGTCAGGTGCAGACGGAGATGGGATCAACATCCTGAGGCAGTGATCACGAGACTTGCACCTCCTCGGTCGGTGGCGTCATCCGGCTGAGAGCCGCGCCGGCACGTCCGAGAGCGTACTAACGCATCTTGCAAATCTGAGTTGATCAGCGGCAAATTCAGTAACTTATCGGCGAATAAGTATTTTGGTTGTGACCCACTCTAATCGACAGGAGTGGCTGGTCTTATCCGGCGTCCTCGCGGGCTGTCTTCTCTTCCCCGTTCAGCAAATAATCTGAAGACGTACGGAGTCGGTGAGAAGAGATGAAAAATCGCAACGGGACGGGGCCGGACGGCCCGGCGGCAAACCCGTCCTTATTATATCGCGCCGCAGTACGCGCGTCAGCTTCATGCCCTTGTTAGGCGCGGCCTCTTTGATGAGGCTCTCCGCCACAGCAGCTTAACATTACGAGCCGTATATGCCGCCGCCTTCTATCGGCTCCACCACTACTGCCGTACCGTAGGCCAGCACCTCCGTCGCCCC
>JANOGZ010000042.1:0-2060 GCA_031406255.1 Pyrinomonadaceae bacterium
CCGTTCTTTGCCGCACGCATCATTGCACTGGCCGGCACAAGCAGTGACGCGACGGCCGATGTAAACACCCTGCTGAGCAGGCGAAACACGGACGGCGGCTGGGGCACAGAAGCGGGGTTTGAGAGCAACGTGCTCGATACAAGCCTGGCGCTGCTGGCCTTGAAGTCTGCGAATGTCACCGACACCACGGTTTTGACCAGTGCGCTTAATTACCTCATCAGAACACAAAACATGGACGGCGGCTGGGCACTCACGACGGGAGGTGAAAGCCAGATTTTCTACACTGCTTACGCCTTGCAAGCCCTCAATAGCTTTCGTCTGCAATTTGCGCTTTCTTTTAGCCAAGACCGCGCGCTCGCCTTCCTTCGTAGCAAACAGAACACGGACGGCGGCTATGGCAGCCCTTCGAGCACCGTGTTTGAGAGCGCTGTAAGTTTGTTGGCGATCCTTGGATCAGGACGTCTGCTCACGCCTGCCGAGGCGGGAGCGCTAAACTTTCTCACGAATGGTCAGCAGGCCAATGGCAGTTGGGCGAACGATAAATATTCCACCGCCCTGGCGCTGCGCGCGCTCGCATTTCCACGCGACACGGATACGGACGGCATGCCGGACAGCTTTGAAACATCAAATGGCCTCAATCCGAATGATCCTGCCGATGCAAACGGGGACACTGACGGTGATGGGCTGACAAACCTGCAAGAGTTTCGACAGGGCACGAATCCCAATAACGCTGATACTGATGGCGACGGCGTGGACGACCAGACTGAACTGTTCAGCGGCAGCGACCCGCGCGATCCGGCGAGCCACAACCGCCCGCCGCAGATCACGTCACAACCCGTGACGGTAGCCAGCGAAGGGCAACCTCACAGTTATCAAGTGCAGGGCAGTGATCCCGATAATGATGCGCTCGCGTTTGCGCTGCTGCAATCTCCGGCCGGGATGAGCATCTCCCAGACCGGGTTGATCGAGTGGACGCCCGCTTCCAATCAGGCGGGGAGTTTCACTGTGATCGTCAAAGCGAGCGATGGACGGGGCGGACGGGCCTTCCAGCAGTACCGTGTGACGGTGCTGGCGCAAGGAATAGACCTGGCGGTGGCCGGTGTGAATGCGAGCGCGGTGACGACTGAGGTGCAGACGCTGGTCATCGGGGGCAGCGTCCGGGTTGATATTCAGAACCGTGGCGGGAGCCAGTTTGTCGGTCAGTTCGCAGTGCTCCTTTTTGAAGACCGCAACAACAACGGGACGTATCAGAGTGGGGTGGATAATGTGTTAGGGACCGAGACGTTCTCCGGGAGCATTGACAGCAATACGTCGGCTCCGCTGGAGGTGCGCGTGTCGGGTGTGGTCCAGTTCCGCGATGGGCCCATCCATGCCTTTGTGGACAGCGCGAACCAGATTCCTGAGCTTATTGAGACAAACAACATCGGCACGAGCGCAACTGAGAGCAAGTATCATCCGCCGGTCGGAGTGTTCCAGCCCAAGGTCAAATGGCAGTACGCGAGCACCCAGGCGGGAGTTTACTCCACGCCTGTGGTCGCGCCGTTGATTGATACCAACGGAGATGGGTTGGTTAACGAGCGCGATATCTCTGCGGTGATCGTGGTGGATTACGACTTCAGCGGCCTTCCTGCTCGTCTCGTCGCGCTGCGCGGCGACACGGGCGCGATCATCTTCTCGACCGCGGCCCCACTCGCGGCCTTTGGCACCCCTGCGGTAGGCGATATTGACGGCGTTGGCCCACCAGAGATCCTCGTGCCGGATGGCAACCGTGTGCGCTGCTTCAACAACGACGGTACGCTGCGTTGGACCAGCCCGTCCATTACCGTTACCACCGGAAGCATCACGCTCGCCGATCTGGACGGCGACGGCAAATCTGAAATCCTCAGCGGCAGCGGCCTCGTCAATCATGATGGGACGCGTAGGTGGGATAATTTTTCCCGGCTGCCAGGCTATCTTGGGGGCGTAAGCGAGAGCAGGGGGCGACAAGTGGCTGACCTCGACCTCGACGGAAGGCCTGAGATCATCTCCGGCCCGAGCGCGCTCGACCGCAATGGCAATGC
>JANOGZ010000150.1:0-1508 GCA_031406255.1 Pyrinomonadaceae bacterium
CGGGCGCAGAAAACTATTACGACGCTTTCAACGTCGTGCCGCTTGGGCTTCGAGAACAGTTGCGCCAAGCCATAGTCGTGATTCGCAACTGGCACGCGCTCGCCTGGGACACCGAAGAGAAGATCAAGAAGAAACGCTCGGTTGATAAGCGCGGCGCAAAATCAGACGAGGCATACGCCCGCGAAGTCTTGGGCGAGTTGGCGAACTCAAAAAATTTCATCGTTATCAACGACGAGGCCCATCACGCCTGGCGCATTCCCGCCGGAGCAAAATTGAGTCGCGAAGAAAAGAAAGAGGCCGAAGAAGCGACCGTGTGGATCGGCGGACTCGACCGCCTCAACAAAGCGCGCGGCATCTCTTGTGTATATGATTTTTCCGCTACCCCTTTCATACCTTCGGGCAAAAACTCAAGTTCGGAAAATCTTTTTGGATGGATCGTCAGCGATTTCGGTTTGACCGAGGCCATCGAGTCTGGTTTGATTAAACCCCCCCGCGTCGTTATCCGCGATGACGGACAGCTTAACGCAGACTACAAATCCAAATTTTACCACCTCTACAACGACCCCGAAGTTAAGGCGTCACTCAATAAAAAGGGCGCGTCGGAAAGCGAAAACTTGCCGCAGTTGGTTGAAAATGCCTACGCGCTTCTCGGTAAAGATTGGCGCGAAACGGCACAGGTGTGGGACGACGCAGGCATAAAGGTTCCGCCCGTATTGATTTCTGTAGCCAATCAAACCGAAACTGCCGCGCGCATCAAATATGCCTTTGACCACGAAAACATTTTGATCCCCGAATTGTGCAACGCGGAAAAGACATTGCACATTGATTCAAAAGTCTTGGAGATTGCCGAAGCATACACCGAAGATGAAACGAGCGCGGAGACCAGGACAACCGACGAAGACTCCGAAGCCGAAGCCAAGCGCAAACGGAGTAAAAAAGAACAAGCTCAAAGGCTTCGCCAAACCGTCGACACTATCGGCCGCGATGGCGAGCTTGGCGAACAGATTCAGCACGTCATTTCTGTTGGAATGCTGACTGAAGGTTGGGACGCAAAGACGGTCACGCACATTATGGGCTTGCGCGCTTTTTCAAGTCAGCTTCTTTGCGAACAAGTCGTCGGTCGCGGACTACGGCGCACCTCGTATGACCTCGACGAAAAAGGTTTATTCACTCCCGAATATGTCAACATCTTCGGCGTTCCGTTCGCGTTCATGCCTCACGAATCGCCCAAAGATAGCGAAGTAAAGGTTTCCGCGCCGAAGCAACGGATTCAGCCTTTGACAGACAGAGCCGAATTTGAGATTCGGTTCCCGAATGTCCTGCGTATCGAAAGCAAATTCAAACCTGTTCTGAAACTTGACTTAAACAAAGTAGAACCGCTCACGCTCAATGCTTATGACACTCGCGAGATCGCTGAACTCGCGCCAGTTATCGAAGGCAAGCACGATGTCACTCGCCTTGCTGAAATTGATTTGGAAAAAATTTACAGTCAGGTGCGCCTGCAAAGC
>JANOGZ010000087.1:0-1968 GCA_031406255.1 Pyrinomonadaceae bacterium
ACATCGGGGCGGTCGTGGGCGAGGACATCGAGGCCCTGGAGGGCGTCGTGAGCCTGAAGGACTTCGTAGCCTTCGCGGGCGAGAGCGATGCTGACGAGTTCGTGCAAGTCCAGATCATCGTCCACCACCAGTACCTTCTTCGTCATCTTTTAATCTCCCGTTAGAATATCAAAAGCGCGCTGGATCAAGCGCTCAATTAGATCGTCAACCTTCGGGCGGAGCAGACAATGCGACCCGACGGATCGCTCGAATAACGCTACTACTACTACGGCTCGGTCGCCATCGCGAGAAACAACGCGTCGGTCGCCACGCGGCGATTAATATTAACGGCCAACTGGCGGCGTATTTCCTCGATCCGCGAAAGCCAGCGAGCGGCGCGGCGGCTTTCGACGCTCGTGCTCAGACGCGTCAGTCGGGGCCGGTCGTCTTCATTAACGATCTCTGCGGCCGCCGCATCGAGCGAGAGGAGCCACACATCATGGATGAGCGTTTCCAGCACATCGAGGCGCGGCTCATACTCATCCTTACGCTTCGCGTCGCTTAAAGCTTCGGCGGCGTTGAGCAGTCGGGCGCGATCCGGGGGAGCGCCCGCGAGCGCATCAAGCACCACCAGCATCGCCTCGCGCTGCGCGCGGTAATCGTCGAGGTTGAGTTCGAGCGCCCGGCCGAGGCGGCCACGCGATAATTGCGCGGCGAGGCGCGCCTCCTGGCCGCCGCGCACCTTCTGGCTGACAAGATATGCCTCGATCTCGGTCGCGCTGAGCGGCGCGAAGCGAATCGTCTGGCAGCGCGAGCGGATCGTCGGCAGCAGGCTCGCCGAACGCGCTGTGATCAAGATCAGATGCGAGGTCGGGTGTACTTCCTCAAGCGTTTTCAACAGCGCGTTGGACGATGATTCATTTAACCTGTCCGCTTCCTCGATCATAAAAACGCGCGCCGCACCCTCGAAGGGCCGGAAGTTCGCCTCACGCTCGATCTCGCGGATCTGCGGGATCACTATAAAACGTCCCGCCGCGCGAACCAGTCCCACGTCCGGGTGCGCGCTCCAGTTGATTCTTTTATTTGCCTCGGCATCGTCGGTCGCGGGCGTGACGGCTAACCGGGCGATACGCCGGCAGGACGAGCATTCGTCGCATGCTTCGACTTCACGGACGGGTGCGCGGCAATTGAGCGCTTTCGCCAGTTCGACGGCAAACAGCTTTTTGCCGACGCCATCCTCGCCTGTAAACAGCAGCGCGCCGGGCACGCGCCCCTGCGCGAGCATGCGGCGCAGCGTCTCTTTCACGCGCTGGTTTCCGACGAGATTGTTAAACATGCCGAAGTGCTCTCGATCAGTCTTCAGTATTTATAACTTGACTGCGTGTGCCAGCCGGCGGCGGCTGATCGACGGCTGCGTGAGATTCAAGGAACGGAAAGACGATATCCGTGACGCGCGCGTGCGTCTCCTGCACCGAACCGCTCGCATCAATCACGCGGACGCGCTCGGGCTCGGCGGCGGCGATACGCATGTAAGCATCGCGGACGCGTCTGTGAAACGCGGTGTCTTCGGAATCGAGACGATCACCCGGATGCCCGCTGCGTATCCGGCGTTTGGCACGCCGCTGGCTTTCCTCGACGGAGAGGTCGAAGATCAGCGTCAGATTCGGGCGGAGCCCGCCCGTGGCGAGCGCGACCACCTCGGCGATGAGCGAGGGAGGGAAGCCGCGTCCGGCTCCCTGATAAGCGACCGTCGCGTCCGCATAGCGATCGGAGAGGACAATATGACCGCCTTCAATCGCCGGCTTGACCAGCGCCCGGACGTGCTGGGCGCGGTCGGCCGCGTAGAGCAGGAGTTCGGCGAGCGGGTCAACCTGTTCCTGCGAATCGAGCAGGACTTCGCGAATCCGTTTGCCGAGCGGCGTGCCGCCCGGCTCGCGCGTCGTCACCACATCGAGGCCGCTCAAACGCAGGACGCTGGCAAGCATCCGC
>JANOGZ010000164.1:0-9730 GCA_031406255.1 Pyrinomonadaceae bacterium
GGCCATTCCGTCCATGTGATAAAGCAAACGTTTGGAGAGCATCACGGCCGAGCGACTCACCTTTTCAAATCCGGCGACGTATCTCTCCACTTCGGCCTCAAATACAGAATCGTCAAAGACATGATTGACGAGCCCCTGCCGCTCGGCTTCGTTCGCACTCAATTCCATGCCGCGCGTGATCAACTCGAAAGCACGCTTCTCGGAGACATTGCGGCGTAAAATCGCCATCACCATCGCGGGGACAAATCCGATCTTGACTTCGGGATAGCCGAAGCGAGCGCTGCTCGCGGCGAGCACAATGTCGCACGCGGTGGCCAGCCCGCACCCGCCCGCGAGCGCCCGCCCGCGCACCGCCGCGACTACGGGCACGCGCACGCGCCGAATCAGCGCGAACACTTCCATCAGCGCCTGCGCATCTTCGAGGTTCTCGGTAATCGAGCTTTCGGAGATTTTCTGTAGTGCCGCCAGGTCAGCGCCCGAACAGAAGTCTGCGCCCGCTCCCGTAATCACAACGGCGCGCACCCCTTCTTCCATGTCCGCCCGCCGCAGCGCATCTTTGAGCCCGCCGATGAGCGTGTCGTTTAAAGCGTTGCGTTTTTCAGGGCGATTCAGTGTGATGAGCGCGACGGCGCCCTCTATCACATAGAGCACCTGTTTATCGTTTTCCATCTTGCACGCTAACTCTCCGACCGGGTCGGCCAGTGGAAATCTATGGCGCGTCGAGAAAACTGATAAGCGCGGCGTTGACTTGCGCCGCCGCTTCCCGCTGCACCCAGTGGCCGCTTCTGGCGATGCGCACTTCACGGTACGGCGCATCAACGAACTCGCCGACGCCGCGAACCGTTTCGGGGATGATCGCAAAATCGCGTTCGCCGTAGATAAAAAGCGTCGGCACGCGGACGCGGCCGCCGTCGCCGCGCTGGCGTCGCAGCAGCGCCGTGAAATTGGCGCGGTAATAATTCAGCGCACACGTCAGCGCGCTCGTTTCGCCGGTTTCGCTCTTCTCGCGCAGGGCCGCTTTATAGACGGCGATGTCCGTATCGCTGAAACTCGCGTGCTTCATCGTCGTGCTTTTCAGCATCCGTTCGAGCATGGCGTAATCGTTCGCGCTGATCACCCACTCGGGCACGCGCGGGAGCTGAAAAAAGAGCATGTACCAGCTGCGCAGGGCCTGACGGAAAGTCATATTAGCGGCCCACGCCGCGGGCGGCGGCACCTGGAGGGCGGCGAGTTTCCAGACGTATTCCGGATAGCGGAGCGCCACGGCCCACGCCACGGCCGCGCCCCAGTCATGGCCCACGATGGCGGCCTCGCGCGCGCCGAAGTGGCGTACGAGGCCGAGCACATCATCAACCAGCGCGTCCATTCGGTAAGCCTCGACACGGGAGGGCTTATCGCTCAGATTATAGCCGCGCATGTCCACCGCCACGACCCGGTAGCGGCCCGTCTCACCGAGGGACATCAGTTGAGATCGCCACGAGTACCAGCATTCCGGAAAGCCGTGCAGCAACAGGACGAGCCTCTCGCCGCTGCCACGCTCGGCGTAGTGCAGGCGGACATCGCCCACCTGCGCGTAACCGTGGCGGATGGACGAATCAAGGTTGATCAGATCAGCGCTCATTGGAAATATCAGACCTTAACCTGGAAGTGCCGGTCGGGCTGTGCTTATTATCAGAATTCGCCTGGCGGAAGATGCTCTCGATTTAAGCCAGCAGACCGAGTGCGCGGGCCTCCGCCTCGGCGATGTCGATCTCCATGCGCAGCAGCGCGGTCGAAAATGTTTTGCCCTGCGCATCCGTCATCAGCGAGAGCGTGCCGCCGCCCCCCAGACTTTCGTGCAGGAGGAAGTTGAGCGCGGAAAGATTCGGCAACTCGAAACGCTCGACCTCGCCCTTGCAGATGCCCCTGAAGTGCCCTTTGACACGCTCGGCCGTCACTTCCCGAACGAGCAGCGGGTAATACTCATCGCGTAGCGCGATGAGCCCGACGTTCGCGGTGTCTCCCTTATCGCCCGAGCGCGCATGCGCCAGCTTCGTCAATTGAATACGCATAACTGTTCGGATACGGCAGCACAGGCCGGCCGCACGTGATCGGTTGCTGTTGATTAAAACGACTCTCCACGTTCACCTGTTTGGGATGAGCTTACCCTCATATAGCGCCAGCCAGTGAAAGCCGACCACGACGAGAGCGTGATCGATCGTACCATTAGCGATAAGTGCGGGCACGTCCGCCAGCGGCACGAGACGCACCGCGGTGTGTTCTGTTCCGTCGAAATTCGGCGCCTGTCGAAGGTTTGCGGGGCGCGCGAGGAACGTATGAATCCAGTTATTCTGGATGGCCGGATTGGGCCGTGTCTTTCCGAGTTCGATAATCTCGGACGCGGCGTAGCCGGTCTCTTCCAGAAGTTCGCGCGCGGCGGCGGCGGCGGGCTGCTCGTCACGATCAACCATTCCGCCCGGAATCTCCAGCGTCACCTCGCCCGTGCCGTGACGATACTGTTCGATCATAACCACCTCACCGCTGGCGGTGAGCGGCACGACATTGATCCAATCGGGCGCCTCGATCACATAAAAATCGTGCTCCCGAGCATCACGCGGATTGACGCTGCGGTCGCGCCGGACTTGAAACACACGGCAATCCGCCACCTGCTCGGAATGAGCGCAGCGCCACGCGGGTGTCTCCGCGCCGAGGTGATCGCGCGCAAACATCCGCATGCCATCCACGTCGATTCGCTCGCTCAAACTTCCAGCACCTCGACCTTCGGCTTGATTTCGGATTTCGGGATCAGCGCGGGCCAGTAGGCGATGATCTCTTCTACTTTGGGACGGCCGCCGGCGAAGCCCGTGACGCCGGGCGGCCCGGTCAGGACCAGCGGCGCGAGCTCTTTCGTGAAACGTTCGACCGCCTGTCGATCCGCGTCGCGCACGCCGACGCGCAGTTGAATTTCGGGCATATCGGGCGCGGGTGCGCCGACCAGCGCGCCGTGCGTGGCGTTGTAGCCGACGTATTCCGTCAGGATCTGTTCGAAGCGCAGCCCGAGGCGTTCCAGGCGGGCGCGCAGGATTTTGTCGGCCGCCTGTGCTTTCTCGTAAGCGTCCGGCCATGCATAGACGAGCGATCCGACGGCCTTAAAGCCCGCCGCATAACTGATCGAGACCTTGAGAAACTCGGTCGCCGGCCGCCCGCGGATGCCGAAGACGCGCACGCGGTCAGGCCCGGCATCTTCGAGTTGAACCGTCGTGAAATCGGCGACGCAATCCGGCGTAATATATGCGCGCGGGTCGCCCATCTCATAAACAAGCTGCTCCTTGATGGTCTGCACGGAGACGCGCCCGCCCGTCCCCGGATGCTTGGTGACGACGAAGCTTCCGTCCCGGTGCGCTTCGACGATCGGGAAACCGACCTCCGCGAGATTGGGGATGCTCTGCCAGTCGTACTGGCAGTTGCCGCCAGAGGCTTGCGCGCCGCATTCGATGATATGTCCGGCGATGGTGCCGGCCGAGAGTCTGTCCCAATCGGTTTCGCCCCAGCCGAACTCATGAATGATGGGCGCAAGTGTGAGGCCCGTGTCAGTCGCCCTTCCGGTGATCACCACCTGTGCGCCGCGCCTGAGCGCTTCCACCATCGGCCAGGCGCCGAGGTAAACGTTCGCGCTCTGGATGCGTTCGCGCACAGACGCGAGCGGCTCGTTCGTATCCATATTGCGAAGCTCAAGCCCACGCGCGAGCATTTCATCAAGGCGATCCATAATGTCATCGCCGGTCACGATGCCGATATTCAGTTTCCCACCGAGGCCGAGCGAGCGCGCCACTTCGCGCACACTCGCCGCGCACCCCTGTGGATTGACGCCTCCGGCATTGGCCGTGACACGAATGTTTCGCTCGACGCAGGTCGGCAGGATTTCCCTCATCAGCGGCACGAAATCACGCGCGTATCCGGCCGCCGGATCACGCGCCCGCTGCTTCTGCATAATCGACATCGTGACTTCCGCCAGATAGTCGAGCATCATGTAATCAACGGGGCCGCCCTGCACCTGGCGCACGGGCGCATCGAGCATGTCGCCCCAGAATCCCTGACCACTGGCGATGCGTACCTTCTCTTTCATCTCGCTTCACGAAACTCGAAATCGTCCCCTAACCTGATGAATAGGCGGCGATAAAACGTGCGGGCGACGCCTTCCGTTTTGCTGGTCGCGCCGCCCGCGCCGAACACTTGGCATCACGCGTGCGCTAGAGGACAGCAAAGCGCACGCGCCACTTCCTCACTCCGATGCCCTTCGTGCTTTCCCATTGGAGAGCCTTTACGGAGTAGAAGTATTAGAGTTCGTAGTGCTGTCCGTGGTGCTATTCGTGTTTTCCCTCGTTCGGGCGGGAGCTCTGCGGCGGCGTCCACGCCGAGCCCTCGTTGACCGGTTGCCGACGCTGCTGCTGCCGTGAGAGCCAAATGTAAATATGCGATCCGAGCCCTCGACATTTGTCAGCGTCAGGTTATCACCCCTCTTGATCGCCCGCGCCGAGACGATGTATGGAGTTCCGCTCGTGGTCGTCGGAGATACACCGTCGAACTGCATCGCGACCCCCGTGTAGCCGCGTGTCTTGACCGCGGTGAGACGGCCGCTTTTGGTCTCCGAGCCGCTCGTTAATGTGAATTGGTTGCCGTTAATCGTCAGCGTACCATCACCCTCCAGGCTGCCGTCCGGAAAGTTGATCGTACCCGTGTAGGTACCGGAAAGATCCGTCTGCTCACCCGGCGAGCGCTCGCCGCTGTCCATTAATATACTGGTGGTGCCTTCCGTTTCGGCGGATGTGTCCGTGCTCGCGCTACTACTCCTGCTGCGCCGGTTGCGCCGGTTGCGCCGTGTACCGCGACGACGGCTGGAAGTGTTCGTGGTGGTGCTCTCGCTCTGCGTATTAGTATTTCTGTTGACGATCATCGCGCCGCGGCTCTGCTCGTCCTGATCCTGTGCTAAAACAATAAACTCGGCAGCGACGAGGGCAATCGAGACGACGAACGCAAACAAAAGTGTAGTGGTGCGCTTAGCGCTAACGTTGTTGCTCACGGTGGTTCCTCCCTCTAATATTGAGGCGCGATCTCCTCACAAAAGCGTCGCGCGCCAGAAGTGAAATGCGTCAGCGACCACCTCGGATGTTTGACCTGTGCGTATCTGAAGCCTGTTGCTTCCTCACACGGACAAATGTGCGGCGCGATACTTATGTTGCTTGCGCCGGTAAAGGCAGCGCGCGCCGGTCGCTAGAGCGCGCTCGCGACTGCTGATTACAAGAACTTACTAAAAAGCGTTGTGGACCGCTCGGTGGAGCGAGGGAAACAACACGCGTTCGCTCGTACCGGGGCGACGGTCCTGGTCCAGGACGCCGCCGCTCGTGCTTCGACTACTCTGTTCCTTCTGATACGAGATGCCAGCTCCGGTTTAGGTCAGCGAAGCAGGCAGCACAAACTGGCCGAGATGCGGCCCTTCATGATTCAAGCTCAGACGCAGGGCCAGCTCCAGCGCGTCGCGCGTGTCTTCGGGCATGATCACCGCGTCGACAAAACCACGCGCGGCCGCATACTTGGCATCCAGCTGATGATCATAATCCTCGCGCACGCGAGCCATCTCACTTTTCATCCCCTCGTCGGGCTCGCGTCCTTCCCTCTTCAGCTTTTCGAGCTGCGTCCCAAAAAGCGCCTGGACGGCCGAATCGCCTTCCATCACCCCCATCCGGCCCGTCGGCCAGCTGAAGATAAAATCGGGATCGAATCCCTGCCCGGCCATCGCATAGTATCCGGCGCCGGAGGCATGATTGATCGTGAGCACGATTTTTGGAACGCTGGCGGTCGCCATCGCTTCGACGAAGCGCGCTCCGGCGCGAATGATTCCGGAATGCTCCGCTTCCGCTCCGACCATAAAGCCCGAGACATCCTGCAGGAAGACGAGCGGCGTCCGATGGCGATTGCAGACCTCGATAAAATACGCGACCTTCTCGGCCGAATCGGTATAAATGATGCCGCCGAATTTCGGCGCGCCGCCGCCCGGCGCGCGAATCAATCCGCGGTTATTGGCGATGATCCCGACCTGTATCCCGCTGATGCGGCCGTGGCCGGTAATCATCTCCTTCGCATAGTCGGCCTGGAATTCATCCAGATGCCCGTCGTCCAGCAGGCACCGCAGCAGTTCACGCGCATCATAGGGCTGGCGATGATCTTCGGGGAGAATTTCGTAAATGTCGCTGGCCGGGCGCGCCGCTTCCGCGCGCTCCGTAATGGACGCCGAGCGCGGCACAATCGCCGGCAGTTCGGCCACCATTTCCCTGATTTTCGCGATACACTCTTCATCATTAGCCACACGATAGTGGGCGACGCCGGAAAGCTCCGTATGGGTCCGCGCGCCGCCGAGCGTTTCATTATCAATCGTCTGTCCGGTGGCGCCCTTGACCAAGTTCGCGCCTCCCAGTCCCATGAAAGATGTATTCTCGACCATTATGATGACGTCCGAGAGCGCGGGAAGATAGGCGCCGCCGGCGACGCATGGCCCCATCACGGCCGCGATCTGGGGCACGTGAAGATACCGCCGCATAATCGAATTGTAGTAAAAGATGCGCGCTGCGCCATACTGTCCGGGGAAGACGCCTCCCTGATACGGCAAATTGACACCCGCCGAATCAACCAGGTAGATGATCGGCACGCGCGAACGCATCGCGATCTCCTGCGCGCGCAGGATTTTCTTGATCGTCTCGGGCCACCATGAACCGGCCTTAACCGTCGCATCGTTGGCGACGACGACCGCCTCGCGCCCGCCGATGCGTCCCGTCACCGTGACCACGCCGGCCGCCGGCGCTCCGCCATTGTATTCATCGTAGGCGACGAACAGCCCGATCTCCTGCATGTATGAATCGCGGTCGAGAAGCAAGTCGATACGCTCGCGCGCGGTGAGCTTGCCCTGCTGGTGCTGGCGTTCGATTTTGTCAGGGCCGCCGCCGCGGCGCAGCTTGGCTTCGAGACGCTGGACGTCTGCGGCTAAATCGCGCAGGCGGGTGCGCGCCTCTCTGGAAGCAGGTCTTGCTTCGGACTTCATCTTGATCCATGATCGGCCGTACCCGGCTCATCTACTTGAACGAGCCGGCAGCCGCTCACCTGTGGAGTCTTAGAACTTGAGTATGTCCCAAAATATCACAGGAATGCGACGCAAGACAACGAACCGCTTCCGTAAGCATATCGCTCTGCCGACTGATCTTTTGTAGTTGTGACGATAATTAATTCGCGGCGGGTGGGAGCGAGGCTGGCGCGGGATAATTTTCGACCGCTCCAGCGCCAGTGCTCTTTATCTGTGCGGCTCACGTAAAGAGAAGCGCAGCACGGGCAGGCGGCGATCGGGTAGCACAGTCGATGCGGCCTCGCCGACCCGCCGCGCGCCCATCGCCTGATAAAATTTCTCGGCAAACGGATCGCTCTGGATCGTGATTCCTGTGCAGGCCAGACGCTCGGCGGTCTTCACGGCATGGAGCCACAGGAGCCGCCCGTACCCTCGGCCGATCGCCTGCGGCTCGATAAACAGATGGGCCAGCTCGGCTTCGTAATCCCGCGCGCTCAACGTGTAAAAGCCGAGAATACGGCTCTCTTTCTCAAGCACGAAAACCGGGCGGGCGGCGATATCCTGTGGCGAAATCGTCAGCTCGGCGCGGCACGCTTCCAGAAATTCCACACCATAGCCCCAGTGTCCCTTCGAACGCAGCGCCAGTTCGCTCAGGAGCGGGGCCTCGCCAGGCATCGCCGGCCGAATACCCTCATCGGAGTCTTGTTTCAAAAACGTCCCCCCGGAAAAATCCGGCTCCACGCCTTCAGCCCGCGCTTCGTTTGCTTCAGGGCAAAACAGGCTGTGTCCGGCAAGCACAGCATGCGCCAGGCGGCGCTTTATCTCCAGAGCGACCGCATCAATTCTCTGGCGTTCGCTTTCTCCGGCACGCCTTCGATGATAGCGACGCGCATGCCGCGGCGTTCCATCATGACCGCGCCTTCACTCGTCCGCCAGGTGCGGCTGGCAGGCTCACTCAAATCAACTTTCTCGGCCGCGGCATCCTTGTAGCGCAGCGGCGTCCGTTTTGCGTAAGCGTCGAAAAACTGGCGCGCGTCTTCTTCCGTATCCCAGACCGAAAGTTGCGCCAGCACGACGACGCCTGTTTGCCCTTCTTCGTAGAGCGCATAACGATCGCCGCTCCAGCCTGCCGCCGCCTGTTTCGACTCGGACGTGACATTCAAAAATTCATCGAGGATTAAATAAAAACTCCATTCACCATTAACGTCATAATCCGTGCGCTTCCAATTCGCGCCGAGCCGGCTGGAGAGGTCCGGCATCTCGACTTTGACGGGCGCTTCGCGCGCGAGATATTTGTCGGCGTGCAAAATCTGCTCGGTCGATTGTGGTAAATCCGTATACGCGCGCGAGAGCAACTCCCAGCCGCCGCGGCGCTGCACTTGAAAGGCCCAGGCCATCCCCTGCTCGTAGGGAAACAGCAGCGTTTCGCGCAGAGCGCGGGGAGCGCGCTTGAGTTGTTCCATTGAAGTCTCGCCCGATTTATCCGGGCGCATCAGCGCGAGGGCACGCAGTGGATTGCGCAGCGCATAGAACATCATCGTGAGCGTCGCATCGCCTTCAACCAGCGCCTGCGTGGCAAGCTCCGCGTCGGAGTCGCCTTTCGGCCATTTTTTCGAAGCGACGCAGATTGAAGTGCTGATCCTGAAGGGCATGCGTTAGCTCGTGGGCGATGACGGGCTTTTGTCCGTCGAGATCAATCCAGTCGGCGAGGTAAAATTCCCGCGCTTTCGGGTCATAGTAGCCCGCCACCTGCTCTGTTAAAAGCTGAACGATAAATTCGCGGAGCTTGAAATCAGCGGGCGCGAGGCCGAGTTTTTTCAGCGCCAGTTCGGAGGCGCGGATCTCTTCGGGAGTAGTATTTTCGTTCAGGTTACGCATAATCATGCGCTCGATCTCGGCGCGTGATTGGGCGCCGCTGCGCACCTGACGAAGAATCGCCAACTGCCGTATCTCACTCGTCTCGCGCAAGACTTCTGTCGTCGCGGCGATGACGGCAGCGCTTTTGGGATTGACCGTCGCGGCCGCCGGCGCCTGCTGCGCGGTGCCGGGTCGTGCGCCCAGCGTCAGCATCGCTGCCGCCAGGATGAGCGCTGCCCTCAGACGCGGTTTGATTTTCTTTGACATCTCGAACCTTTCGCTTTTATAGTCCGCTGGAAACACCAGCTTATCAATATTTATCTGCTGGCTCGCGGCTCTCTCCAGGAGCATGCGAAGCGCGAGGAACTTTTCTCAGATGACGGATGTGATCGAAGACGATGCTTTGTTCGAGGAGTGGCTCGAAACGCCGCTGCGCGTGCGCTATGCCGAAACGGATCAGATGGGTGTCGTTTATCACGCGAATTACCTCGTCTGGTTCGAGATCGGCCGCACCGAGTTTTGCCGCGCGCGAGGCGTCTCCTACCGCGAAATGGAGGAAAACGACGACGCCTTTTTAGTCGTCGCCGAAAGCTACTGTCGTTATAAAGCCTCCGCTCATTATGATGACGAGATTCTCGTGCGCACGCACATTACGGAATTGCGCCGCCGCTCCGTGCGGTTCGGCTATGAGATCGTCCGCATCTCCGATTCTCAGGTTATCGCCGAGGGAGAGCGACCTGATTGGCGGTCAGGCCGTTGCCGCGCGTCATGACTTCGAGCTTT
>JANOGZ010000155.1:0-2072 GCA_031406255.1 Pyrinomonadaceae bacterium
TCACGCAAGACAAAGCGTTGTGCCGGACTCAATCGCCCAGTCAACGCACGCCGCAACTCCGCTTCTTTCTTCTTCAGTTGCCCGCGCGCCAGCGCTGCCAACTTCGTTCCGTCCGCCTCGCCTTCACAGAGCGCGCGCAACATCAACCGCCCCGAGACGCCCAACGCATTCGACGCCACCTGCCCCAACTTGATGTTGCCCGATTCGATGATCCGCTGCACGCGATTGGCAACCGATGCTTGCTCACGCACCAATGTCTGCCGGTAGCGCGTCAACTCACGCACCTCACGAATCTCCAACGGCGGGATGAAACTGGCTTTGAGTAGCCCATGTCGCAATAAATCTGCCAACCACACGCAATCTCGCACATCGGTCTTTCTGCCGGGCACTGCCTCGACATGACGTGCGTTGACGAGCACGACTTCCAACACGCCTTCGAGCAGGTTGAAGACCGGCTTCCAGTACACGCCCGTACTCTCGATAGCGACATGCGTGCAGCCTTCTGCGCTCAGCCAATCCAGCAGTCGCAACAAATCGTCGGTCATCGTCGAGAAGGTGCGCGTCTGCTTCTTCCCATCGCGAATCAGACACGCGACGACCGTCTGGGCATGAACGTCCAAACCACAGCAACAGCGATAGAGCACTTCCATCTTTCATCTCCTCTGCCAGCAGGCGACGGGAGAACCGGGCAGAGTTCGAGTCTCTTATGCGTGCTTCCACGAGGGGAGCAACAGTGGGTGATGCCGCTACAGGTTCTCTGGTCAGGCTCACGTCCGGGCTTGAGTCAAACACCAAGTTAAACCGACCTTCGACACGTCGCTGCTTGGGAGTAGAATACGCCTGCTGTCACCCATTTTCATTCGTGGTGGTGATACCACGAATCATCTTGGCTCACGTTAAGAGTACGGCTCGTGTGAAAGGCCCCGACATCTCCATCGGGGCCCTTCTGTTGCTAACTCTACAGTCGTCTGTGCCGCTTAGAGACAACTCACCTGATCCTGAACTGCGTGGTGTGTGTGACCGCGTCGCCGCCGATGCGGAAGATGAGGACGTAAGTGCCGGTCGTGAGCCCCGTCGTCTTCAGGTTGTAGATGTATCCGCCCGCCCCGTCGAAGTTCGTGAACCGGAAGTTATCATCCGGGTTAGCGTGGCCCGCGTCCTCGGCCTCCTCCGGCGCGTAAGTGGAGACCAGCGAAGTGCCCTGCGCCGTCAGGATGATGCTCTCTGACGACAGGTTGACTCCGTTGGCATCTACGAGCTGTAGCTTGACGGGGATGGTGCTGCCGCTCTTGTGCGCCTTGTTCTGATCATAGAGTGCGCGGATCTGGTAGGTCACCACATAGCTGACCGATAGACTGGATGTATTGCCTACCTGATCGGTCGCCTGTGCGGTGAAGACTTTCGTGCCCACCACGGATGTATCGAGCAGGCTGCCCGATGCGACCGTCCCGACGCAGCCCGACGGCCCGACGCCGGATCCACCGTCCGCACACGAGTAGCTGGCAGTCACCAGTTGGTTGAGCAGGTAGGAGACATTTGTCGGTGAAGCGATGGCGATGCCCGGAGCTTTCTTGTCAACGCGGTTGCCGCCGACAGGGCCTGCCGTCGAGGTGTTGCCGGCGCGGTCGGTGACGGCGCGGCTGTCGGTCAGGGCGTTATTCGTCTCGGTATCAGGCGCGACATTAGTCACTAGCGAGAAGCTCGCCTCCGATGCGTTGATGAGCCCCGACACGTCGCCATCTGCCGTGCACGAAATACTCACATCGGCCGCGTGCCAGAGGCCGTCCGGCGAGCCGCAGGAGACGACGGGCGCGGTCTTGTCAACGTTGATGCCGCCGACGGTCGTGCTGGCCGAGTTGCCGGCCTTATCAACCGCCACGAAGGTAGTTGACTGCCTGGCCCCGTCCCTGTTGAAGATGACGTCGGAGAGGGTCGAGGCCCCCCTGTCGATCCCCGAGAGTGGGTCGTCGGCCGAAGCCGATGCGGTGACGTCCGTGTTGTTCCAGCCGAACTCGTTAGCCCCCGGCGTGCGGGTGGACGTGATGACGGGCGGCGTCTTGTCGATGTTGATG
>JANOGZ010000158.1:0-2644 GCA_031406255.1 Pyrinomonadaceae bacterium
CGTCCCGTCTGCGGATCCATCGCGACGACTGTTCCCTCGCGCTCGCCGAGCGCCGCCACCGCGGCGCGCTGCAATGCCCGATCAGCCTCTTCTTCGCTGTTGTTTACGGCAGCCCGAGAAGAAGCGGTCTCCCCCGGCAGCGTCCCGGTTTCTCTCGGCAGAGCGCACAGGCACAGCAGACCGCAGCAGATCCAGACGTGCGCCAGGGCGTGCGCGCCGCGACCACCGAAGACGCGCGTGGGTAGCGCCCTGATGACGGACGCGACGAGTCTCTTAGCGCGCTGAATTGATCCGCATCTTCCGATCATCACTACCCGCATCCGGTGATAGAGGCCCCCGGCATGTTTTCTTCTGCGTGTGACATTTTCCCGACGCGCTTTCGCGGCGCCCGCCCGCACGGGAAACGCGTCTGCTATGGCTTTTCTTCTCGCCCGCCGTCGCCTTCGACGATCGTCGCGGGCGGGACATTTGTTTTCGCGAGCGCGCCGAGGGTAATGACCCAGCCCCAGAGCGTGAAGACGAAAGCCAGCGCCAGACGGAGGCCGAATAAAGCGAGCTCGGCCCAGGCGTTTTCGACGGGCGTGCGCGTAAAGATCAGGAAGTAGGGCATCAGACCAAAAGCGATGAGGCCGATGGCGTAGATCAGAATCGATTCGGGCGCAAACGCCCGTCCCACGAGGCGCGGTGATTTTTTAAGCGTCGTCCAGAGACCTTCACGCGCGATCGAGATCCACAGATGAACCGCCGCGAGCGGCAGCACGACGCCGAGCAGGAGAAGCCGCGACGCAGCGAGCGCGACATCCTGCCAGCGCAGCGGCGGAGGCGGCGGGGGAACCGACGGATATGATGACGGCCTGAGCGCCGGCGGGGGCGTCCCGGCGTCACTGGCGGGGGCGGAAAAGTAAGCCTGCAGTTTTTGCAGAAGGTACGCGATCAGTACCGCGAGCAGGATGAGCGGCACGCTGATCAAAAAGAGCTTCCAGAAATCCCTCAGCGCGCGCCGGAGCAGATGAGCCACGCCAGCGGACGCGGATTGCTCCGCTCCCGGTGTGGAATGGATGCCCGCTGCCTGAAGCATAAAGAACAGCACGGGAGCGGCGAGCGCCAGCAGCCCCGTCAGGGTGAGCTGCCAAACGGTCGCCTCCTTCGTCGCGACGAACATGTACAGCGCGACGAGCAGTGCCAGATACAGCCCGTTGAGGAGGGCCATCGCCGGCCAGTTACGGAAGAACGCGCGGGCCGCGGTGCCGATCGCCAGTAACGCATTTTTAAACATAATCTGCTCCTCGCCTCTTCGGCCGCCTCACCCTCGCTTTTAATTGCGCTCCCGAATGGTCAGGCCGGCGCTCGCCGTGTTCGCTTGAATGGTCGGCTGGTACATCTGCTCGACGCGCGCCGGGGCGACGCGAAACTCACCGGGCACCTGCACCCGCATCGCGTACTGGTAGGTCGCTTTGCCGTCGAAATTGTTGAGGAAGAAGACGGCGCGCTCATCGCGAAACTCGCGTGCGCTGTACCAATCGCTCCAGCCGTTGGCGCTGTAATTGAGATCAATACCGCTCACGTTTTCGACCGGCTCGCAGCCGGCCGGGAGCGGGTCTTCGATCAGCAGGTAACGCGCGCCCGCGCCCTCGACGTGAAGCCGTGAAACGATCACATCGCCGGAGCGAATGTCGCCCGTCAGCGGCTCGGTTTTCCACGCGGGCGCGCCATCGCTGCCCTCCACGACGCGCAGGCGCAGGTACTGGCGCTCGATCTTCAACTGCGGCGAGCCCTGCGCGGCGACCTGTTCCTCATTCGTGTAATGAATAAGCGTGGCGGAAAAATAGGCGACCCCGCGTCCGCGCTTGACGATGCGTACCTCGTTGGCGCCCCCCACGGCCGTTCCCGTGCGTTTGATCACGAAAGCCTGCGCCGAAGCGGCATCGGCGGCCGTCATCTGGCGCGCGAGCACCTGCTCGCCGTTCAGGTAGACTTCGAGCGTGTAATCGGGCGTCAGCTCTTCACTCACCTTGAGATAATCGGTGAGGCCGTAGATGGCGAAAGCCGTCTCCTTGGTCGAGAGCCAGTAGGAGCCATACTTCCGACTCATCACGAGCCACCGCGCGGCGCGCGCGAGCAGATCGCTCTGCGGCGCGATCCGCGCCAGCGCCTTCAGCGAGAGCGCGGTCGCTTCCACGTCATTCGCCTGCTCCATATTGTGGACGCGATAGCGCGAACTCCAGTGGGCTCCGGCCGCGTCGGCGCGCGCCGAGCGCTCGATCTCGGCGGCGACCGTGCGGGCGCGCCGGGCGTCGCCGCGCTCATTGAGCGCGAGCGCGAGCAGCGCCCGCCCGTATGGTTGCAACTGGCCGCGACCGTTGAACAAATCATTCAGGTAGCGCGCATCGGCCGGGCCGCTCTCGTTGAGCGCGTAGATCATGTAGGCGCGCGTCTCGCGGTCGATATCCTTACCGTCATCGGTCTTGCCCGCGTCGATCAGGGCTTTGAGCTTATCGCGCCCGCGCCCGAGGCGCGTCTCGTCGATCGCGTATCCGGCGCGCTTCGCCATCGTCAGGCCGTCAACGACATAGGCGGACATGAACGGGTCGGTCGGGTCGTCTTTCCACCAGCCCCAGCCGCCGTCTTCATGCTGGTAGTTGTA
>JANOGZ010000176.1:0-1920 GCA_031406255.1 Pyrinomonadaceae bacterium
TGGATCAGACACACGCGCCCGCGACGGGTCGCCGTGCGCCGCGCACCAGTAAGAGCCACCGGAGCCTAATGCGCGCCGCCTCACGACGGCATGCCGCGGACGCTCGCCACTTCGCTTGCGAGAAATCACCCGCGGAGGCAAACAACCTGTGAATATATTTCGAGCTCACACGTACCGGCTGCTTTCAATGCTGATCCTCCTTGTCGCCTTTAACGAAGTACAAGGTGCAGAACCTATGAAGAAGGGAATGGCCAGGGTGAATGGAACAAGTCTTTACTACGAGATGATGGGTAAAGGCTTTCCTGTGGTTTTAATCAGCGGCGGCGGAACGCTGGATAGAAGGGCCTGGGATGATCAATTCGAGACCTTTGCTGGATACCATAAGATAATTCGCTATGACATTCGCGGTATTGGAAAGTCGGCGCGACCGCTCAAACCCTTTTCTCACAGCCGGGATCTCTATGCTCTACTCAAGTTTCTCAATGTCAGGAAGGCACACATCATCAGTCTGTCGTTCTCGGGAGCGATCGCGATTGATTTTGCCCTCGAGCATCCTGAAATGGTGGATCACCTGATTCTGGCCGCGACGGGCACAAGCGCCGACGCAAAATCACAAGCAAACCTGGACGGCGTCCTGGCGCTCTCGACGATGGCGAAAAAAGAAGGGCTCCCGCGGGTGATTCAGTTTCTCCTGGATCTTCCTTTCTTCATCTCCAGAGAGAATACAGCGGCGCGGGAAAAGATACGGCAAATCTATCTGGATAATGGAGACCTGTTCGAATCCGAGTTCGCACTCGTGAGGCTCTGGCAGCCGACCGAGCCGCCCGCCAGTGAGAGGCTTTCAGAGATTCGCGCCCGGGTGCTGATAATCGTAGGTCAAAACGATCATCCCGCTTACATAGCGATCACGGATAAGCTGGTATCGGGCATTGGCGGGGCCAGAAAAGTCGTGATTCCCGGAGGCACTCACCTGCTCCACCTGGATAAGCCAAAGGAGTTTAATCAGGCTGTGCTGGAGTTCCTGAGTAAGAACTGACGAATCGGCTCGCCTGACAGGTCACTGGAACCGACCGCGAAATAACGTGCCTCTCACCGAGGACTTGTCCGCCGTTTATTGTTATCCGCAGACAGGGCGTCGAGGCTGAATGTCTTCGCCCGGCATAGTCCCCAAAGATTATGCTATAACGTCCTGCGGGGTGAGGACGCACGGCGCACATCCTTTTAGCTACAGCGATCCTTCGAACACTACATGAAAAGATCATCGTGTATTCAGCAATGAGGGGTGGCTCATATTTGGTCGCGTATCTATCAACTAGATCAGGGTATAAAGGCTTCATGAAAAATCTTGACCCGGCGTCCGGTTATTTAATAAAGGCGCCCTTCACCGCTCTCAAAATGATTTTGCAACGCGACCGAGATCGCTGACGGGGTTTGATCGGCTGATATGCCGTTGCCGATAGCGCATGGTTTGGTCGGCGCGAGTGTGGTCGCCGCATCACGACCGCAACTCTCGCTACGCCGTGATTGGAAGCTGCTGCTGCTCGGCGCGGTCCTGGCCATTTGCCCCGATTTCGACCTCTTTTTTGTGTTGGTGATGAACCTCGGGCGAGGCTGGCACCGCAGCTTCACGCACTCCATCATATTCGCTCTCGCCGCCGCGTGTGTAATGTTAGCCGTGATGGGCGCTTCGCGTATTCGAGAAATCGTCGCCTATGGGTTGGCTCTGCTCTCCCACGAAGTGCTTGATTTCTTAGCCACCAAACGATATGAAGGGGTCGAACTATTCTGGCCTATATCAACCCGGAGGCTCAAATTAGGTCTGGTTAGTATCTCTGAATTCGGTACTCGAGATTATCCCTTGATGGCGGTCGTCATCGACTTCCTCAAGCCGTGTCTGAATGAATTGGCGATATTCGGCCC
>JANOGZ010000238.1:0-9676 GCA_031406255.1 Pyrinomonadaceae bacterium
CAAAGAGCTTCTAACGCGCTCTCTGCAGTTCCTTCGCGTGAAGCCACCCGCGAGCAGCGTGCTGGCACGATCAGCCGCACGCGAGCTAGAATGTTTGTCAGCAACGGTTCATGCCGGAATCTAAGATTTATGACAGGAGCATCCGGGATGTCACACGACCGACGAAGTTTTCTCGTACGCACAGGGCTCGGACTGGCCGGCGCGCTCGCCGCCAGCCGCGTCGCGCTTCGCTCGCAGCCGCCGTCGCCGGCTGAAGGGACGCCGCGCCTGAATACATGGGAGGCGGTGCGCGATCAGTTTAATGTATCGCGTGATCACATTCATCTCGCCGGGATGCTGCTGGCCACGCATCCGGCGCCCGTCCGCGAGGCGATCGAAATGCACCGGCGCGCGCTGGACGAAAACCCGGTCGCCTACCTGCGCGACAATGAGGATGCCTGTGAGGCTGAAGTGCTGCGCGCGGCCGCGGAGTATCTAAAGGTCAGCCCGGAAGACATCGCTTTGACCGATAGCACGACGATGGGCCTCGCGCTGCTCTATACGGGGCTGCGCCTGCGCCAGGGACAGGAGATTCTCACCACCAGCCACGATCACTATTCGACTCATGAATCTCTGCGCCTGCGGGCGGAGCGAACCGGCGCGCGTGTCCGTAAGATTGCGCTCTATAAACGACTCGAAACGGTCTCTGAGGCCGAGATCGTTGAGGCCATAACCCGTGCACTGACCCCGCGGACGCGTGTGTTGGCGGTAACCTGGGTTCATTCCAGCACGGGCTTGAAACTCCCGATCCGGCGGATCGCGGACGCGCTGGCGGTGATCAACGCCAGGCGCGACGAAGCGGATCATGCGCTGTTGTGCGTCGACGGCGTGCATGGTCTGGGAAGCGAAAACGCGACGCTGGACGAGCTGGGCTGCGATTTCTTCATCGCGGGTTGTCATAAGTGGTTGTTCGGGCCGCGCGGCACGGGTCTCGTCTGGGGCAAACCGCGCGCCTGGCCCGCCGCGACGCCGACCATTCCGACCTTCTCGGGCCCGGCCAAAGGCGCGCTGATGACGCCCGGCGGGTTCCATTCATTCGAGCATCGCTGGGCGCTCGCCGAGGCGTTCGAGTTTCACCAGCGGATCGGCAAGCCGCGGGTCGCCGCGCGGATTCATGAGCTGAGCGGTCAGTTCAAAGAGGCGTTATCGGGGATGCGCCACGTCAAACTCTACACGCCCGTTGCCGGGAATCTCTCGGCCGGCATCGTGTGTTTCGATGTCGTCGGTCTCAAACCCGAAGCGGTCGTCAAGCGCCTCGGCGAACAGAGAATAATCGCGAGCGTGACGCCCTACGCGACGCAGTATGCGCGGGTCGCGCCGGGCCTGCTCAATACGCCCGAAGAAGTGGAAACGACGCTGCGGGCAATCCGCGCGCTGGCGTGAACGGCCGAGCGCTCATGCGGACGCGGCCGGTCGCGCCGTCTGTCGCTCTCAGATCATGACACCGAATCATCAGGCGGGAAGCCCGATCTGGAGCCGCCGAGGCTTATCGCAAAAGGGGATTATCTGCTGATGTCTCTGAAGAGCTTGTTCGCCAGGTCGGTATCGAGCGTCTTGAGAATATGATGCTGCTCCAGCGCGGCGGTTTTGTTGCCGAGAGAGATGTATGCCACGCCAAGGTGATAGCGCACGGCGGAGTCTTTCGGATATTTGGCGAGCATCGCGACATAGACTTCCACGGCTTCCTGGTAACGCCCAAGATCGATCAGTCCTTTCCCGACATAGAGAGGCGCCCATACCGAGTCCGGCTCCAGGCGCAGCGCCCGTCTGTATTCGCCAAGGGCTTCTTCGTAACGCCTCATTTTCGAAAAGACCTGCCCGCGACCCAGATAGGCCAGATAATTATCGGGTTTGAAACGAAGCGCGTGCCCGTAAGCATCGAGCGCCGCGTCGTATTCCCCCAATTCCTTATACAGCTCGCCGAGATTCTCGTAGACGGCATAGTCGGGCTTACGCGCGGCCACCTGCTTGTAATATTTAACCGCCGCTTCATACTGCTTTAAATCTTTGTGAAGCAACTCGGCCAGGGCATAATATCCGTCTGCTTCGTTGGGCCACAGCTGGATGATTTTTTCATAAGCCGCGATCGCGTCCGCGAACCGCTTCAACTCACCGCGATACAAGCTGGCCAGACTAAAGTGCGAGTAGAAATGACAAGGCTCGGCGCGGATCGCTTCCTTGAATGCCTCGACGGCTTCACCGTAACGCTGGAGCCGTTTATAGCAGTGGCCGATCATCACCCAGGCATCGGCGTAGCCGGGATCAATCGTGACGGCGAGTCTGTAATGAGAGAGCGCCTTGGCGGGGTTGTGGGTGAGCAGTTCATCGCCCTTCTTGACCACCTCATTCGCCCGCGCCCGCGCATCACTGATATTACTGCCCGACGCATTTGGCGTCGCCTGCTGCCGGCCTTCCGCGCTGGAGATGTCTGTGACGAGCGGGGTCAGGCTTCCGACCTCGAGCGCCGCGATTCTTTCCGCCGGAATAGCGAGGTTAAAACGCTCCTCTTTATTCTGGCTCGCGGTGAGGATACCGATCACCTGTCCGTGCGCGTTGATGACCGGACTGCCCTGATTGTTCGAAGAGAGGGGCGCGGATATGTGGATGACCTGTCCTACCTGAATGACCCGGCCGAGAGAACGATAGTTTTCGATGGCGGCGACAGTGCCCGCAACGACCGACGATGTCGAACGGGTCTGGCCGGGATAGCGTGGGCTGCTGATCACAAAAACCGTGTCGCGCTTTTGTGGCAGTTCCCGTGTCAGCGCGAGGAAGGGGATCGCGTTAGCTGAAGCGTCAGTTTGCAGAAAGACGAGACCGCTCACGTCGCCCGCGCCGGCCGCCGCGGCGATGGCCTGCACGGAAAATGTGCGCTCATCCGCCGTCTTAATCGTCACCCGGCGAGCCCCTTCGACGAGCCGGCGGACGGTGAGGACGAAACCCGGCCTGATGAAAAACCCGCTGCCCTGGGACAGCACCTTGCCGCCGCCATCATACGTCGTCACGGCGACCACCGCCGGCTCGATGCGGCGCACAACATCCGAAGAGATTTCCTGTGCGGAAACGGAGAAGGCGACGATCGAAAACAGAATGAAAACGACCGACCACGCCGGCGCCGCGGGCGCAATCTTCTCCCCATTCATTCTCCGGCGCGTCCCCCTCATCTGTCGCCTTTCTGAAAGTCGGCAAGACACACCCACACAATCTCTACGCCGTAACGGGACGCAAGGGATTCCCGCGCATTGTGTCAACTTCTTCGGCCAGTTTAACCCGTTTGCCGCGGCGCCGACTACAACTTTTTTCTTCGTCGTGGGCAGGGTAAAGGGCCGCGCTTGATGGTCTGTAATGGAACGAGAGTGATGATCGTTTAATTATCACTCTCCCTAAGTCGTCGGGCGTGCATGCCCGACGATGCGGTTGACAGAGGCTCACCGTAAATTCTCAATCAGGCGGGCGATCAGCGCCGTCCAGCCGGTCTGGTGGCTGGCTCCGACGCCACCTCCCGTATCGCCGTTGAAATATTCGTGAAAGAGAACGAGGTCGCGCCAGTGCGGGTCGTCGGCGAAGCGCCGCGTGTCGGAGTGCCACGCCGCGCGTCCCTCCGTAGCGGGAAGGAAGATGCGCACCAGCCGCGAGTTGATCTCGCGCGCGACCTCGGCGAGGTTCAACAATCGTCCTGTGCCGGTCGGGCATTCGACACGTAAGGTATCGCCGTAGAAATGGTGGTAGCGCCCGAGCGCCTCGATAAGAAGATAGTTGACGGGGAACCAGACCGGGCCGCGCCAGTTTGAATTACCGCCGAACAGGCGTGAATCCGAATCACCGGCGGTGTAGTTGAGGCGAAGCTCTTCGCCGTCGGCGCGAAAGACGTATGGTTGCTCGAGATAGACGCGCGAGAGCGATCGGATGCCATAAGGCGAGAGAAACTCGTTCTCATCGAGCAGAAAGCGAAGCACCCTGATCAGGCGTTCGCGTGAAGGGATTGCCAGCAGCCGATGCCTGTGGCCGGGCTCCTCACGTAGTTCCATGTAAGAAATATGCTGCGCGAGGTCACCCCGGTTTTCGAGGAACCAGTGCATGCGCTTCGAAAAACCGGGCAACCCTTCGATCACTTCTTCTTCCAGATTCTGCGCGGCGAAGAGAGGGATCAGCCCGACCATCGAGCGGAGCCGGAGCGGCACGATCTTCTGATCAATCTTCAACTGGTCGTAGTAGAAGCCGTCCTCTTCGTTCCAGAGGCCGGTTCCACCGAGCGTGTTCATCGAATCAACGATGGCGACGAAGTGCTCGAAAAACTTCGAGGCGACATCCTCATAGACCGCGTCTTCGCGCGCCAGTTCGAGCGCCATCGAGAGCATCGTCGAGCAGTAGAAGGCCATCCACGCGGTGCCGTCCGCCTGTTCGAGACGGCAGGTGGCGAGCATTTTCGAGCGGTCGAGAACCCCGATATTATCCAGCCCGAGAAAGCCACCGGAGAAGATGTGGTGACCCTCCGGGTCTTTCCGGTTCACCCACCAGGTGAAGTTGATCATCAGTTTCTGAAAAACCCTCTCGAGAAAAGGGCGGTCGCGGCCGCCCGGCTGACCGCTGTCGAGGTATGTGCGCCAGGCGGCCCACGCATGGACCGGCGGGTTAACATCGGAGAGGGAAAATTCGTACGCCGGAATCTGACCATTCGGGTGCATGAACCATTCGCGCAGGAAAAGAACCAGTTGCTCCTTCGCAAAGTACGGATCGAGATTGGCGAAGGCAACCATGTGAAACGCCAGATCCCACGCGGCGTACCAGGGAAACTCCCACTTGTCGGGCATCGAGATGACATCGCGATTGAAGAGATGCGTCCAATCGCTGTTGCGGCCGGTGAGGCGGTTCTGTGGCGCGGCGGGCAGCGCCGGGTCACCCGCCAGCCAGTGCTCGACGCTGTAGTGATAAAATTGTTTCGACCACAGCAAACCGGCGTATGCCTGCCGTGCCACACGTCTCTCCATCGCGGGTAAGCTGTCGGAGATTCGCGTGGCATAAAACTCATCCGCGTCATTCATGCGCGCCGCGAAAATCCGGTCGAAGTGTTGGTCAAAGAATTCCGTCGCGGGAGCCTCGTCCGCCGCGGAGAGCCGCAGGCGCAACGAGACCTCGCCGTCCGGCGGGACGGTGAATTGATAGTGGCGGGCCGCTTTTGTCCCCGCCGCCGCACGGTTGACGGCTTCCTGCCGACCATCCACGACATACTCGTGAAAGGCGTCTTTAACATATGAATTCTCGGCCCGCTCCGCGCCATACAGACGCGCCGCATTCGTTTCATTCTCCGTAAAGAGAAACTCCGCTGCGCCGCTTGCGGCGGGCGCTTCAAACGCCAGACGAAAGCGACCGAGCGTCACATGTTCGGCCAGAAGTGTTTCGTCATCCGCCAGCTTGATGAGCGATTTCGGTCCGCATCCCTCGTGCGTGCAGTCCCACGCCCAGTTATTGCGAAACCAGAGGGTCGGGAGCAGATGAATGGCGGCCGGGTCCGGCCCGCGATTGGCGACGGTGAGCCTGATCAGGATGTCGTCCGGGGAGTTTTTCGCGTATTCGGCGAAGACGTCGAAATAGCGATGCTCATCGAAGATGCCGGTGTCGGCCAGTTCAAACTCCGGCTCGCCTGTTCCGCGGCGGCGATTTTCTGCGACGAGCCGCGCATAAGGGAACTCCCCCTGCGGGTATTTGTAAAGCGCCTTCATGTAGGAATGGGTCGGCGTCGAGTCGAGATAAAAGTAGTACTCTTTGACGTCTTCGCCGTGGTTTCCTTCAAGGTTGGTGAGGCCGAAGAGTCGCTCTTTTAAGATCGGGTCACGACCATTCCACAGCGCGAGCGCGAAGCAGAGCCGCCCTTCACGGTCGGTGATGCCGAGCAGACCGTCTTCGCCCCAGCGGTAGGCGCGGCTCCGCGCGTGATCATGCGGAAAGTATTCCCAGACGGAACCATCCGGCGAATAGTCTTCACGCACCGTTCCCCACTGCCGCTCGGAAAGATATGGCCCCCAGCGCTTCCAGTTCTTCTCCCGCCGCGCATCTTCCTCCAGACGCTGCGCTTCGACGTTGCTTCGATCCGTTATGGTCATAATTTGACTTGACCGATCACTCGCCGCTGAGCGAATTACGGGATTATCTTTCAAGCTTATAACATGATTGGTAAGCGTTGAGCAGTCAGCGCTCAGCTTTCAGCTAACATAAAGATGCGCACGCGCGCCATGAAAGAACGACACCACACATGACCGGCTGATGGCTGATGGCTGAACGCTTACGTATAAGGCGGTCACTGAAGCAGGCTGAGGTATTCGACGAAGCGTGCGTGATCGTTATCGCTCATCTCTTCGATTTTCGCGGCGATCAGATAACTCGCCTCGCTTTCGTCAATGAGATTCTCGACGCGTACCGGCACGGCATGGATCGCCGCCGACCCGGTCGGCAGCCCGAGCGCGATTCGCAACGTGCGGCCTTCGCCCGTAAGGTAATACTCATCCATAAAAACAACGGGTATCGTCAGCGCGATACCCGTCTCACTGATGTTGAGGGTGTGACCATTGAGCGCCAGCATGCGGCGCGTAGCGCGGGCTCCCGACTCTTTATTCGACACTGAAACGGTCAACAACAGGTGGGCTTCGCATCGTGTTTTGTGGCGCGGCGCGCGGCGACGGTCGCCGACATACTCGCGCATATGGGCGGTGAAAGCGGTGATAGAAGAAATTCTGGATGACATATCAATGACCATCATTTTTTGATCCGCCCTAACACGACTAAAACCCCGTGGTGCGCCAACCGGGAGCAAGAGAAGTACCAGAACACCCGACACAACGATAAAATCGTGAACTCACAATACTGATAAAACAATATAACCACGGCTGGTCAGAATGCCCGGGCGCGCCGGTCTGCGCCGGGATGGAGAGCGCTGCCGGACAACGGATCGGCAATAAAACTTTGATTAACAAGGGTATGTGCGTTTTGATCGAATATACCCCGAGAAGGTATCGGTGATTGAAATCAAAACACCGGCTGTTGTGTCCACCGCGCGTCGCTCCAGAGTTTCGGTTGAATAATCGTGTGGCTCGCCGGCGAAAACCAGACGGGGCGGCGCATCTGGAGGTAGTGGGGTAATAGTATGTTGCTGGCATTCAAGTATGGCACGCCCGTCCTCCGGTGGTGATGAAATGTTTTCACCGAAATGTCTTATCAGCGTAGATAGCCCTTTCAGACGGAAAAGTGTCGCGCGATGGTCACCGAGTCCAAGAAACAGGACGTTGGCGAGAAGGGAGAGAAAAAGGGGAGGTTCAAGTTCGGCAAATTGCGGCTTAACAAGGAGCTTACAACACACTATTACCCCACTACCGGAAACGACATTGACGTTGCCCATGCGCGGTGATAGTCTCGCCGCGAACACAGTTGCCCGCGGCGAGATGAGGACGCCAGAACGGGCACAGATGGCCGAATGTGTCTCGAGATGCGACCGGCACACAGAGCGCAGAAACACGCTCGACCGCTACGCGACGGAGAGCTTGGGTAGGTTCAGTCTGAAGGGTGCTTCCGACGTGCGGAAGCTCTCAGCTTAACAAACTTATCGCCCCCCTCTGCCCGCATCGGCTGGAGATGCTTCGCGCTTCGCCGATCACCGCGCCTCGCTTCAGTGATCCTCTGCGGAAAGGATGGAACTAATGGATGCACAGGGACAAGCGACGGGCAATACGGCGGCTGTGTATAGCATCGAACCGGGGATCGAACAGTTAGATCACGCGTGGGGTGGAGCCCTCGTGCGTCAGGACGCGGAGATGCTCGACGAGATTCTTCCCGATGGATTTATGTTTACGGACACTTTTGGCGAGGTTCTTAACAAGACGGAGTTTCTTGAAGTTATCAAAAGGGGTGAAATGGTTTTCGAGATTCTCAAACGTGAAGACGTGAAATTGAGCGTCCACTGGAATACGGCGCTCTCGACCGGGCGCGATACGATCCGGGGCATGTACAGAAATCATGACATCAGCGGTCAGTACCGTTTCACCAACGTATATGTCGAGCAGGGTGGGCGCTGGAAAGTCGTCTCCTCACAGGTGACCCGCATCGCCGCCGAGTGAAAGAATTCAGCCACCACAATTCGCGCCGCGACGCACGCCTGATCCTTCACGGCCCCAGGCGTTACTAACGCTTGGCCGCCGGACGCGAAGGCGTGCGCTTCATCAGCTTCTTCGTCAGATCTGTGCTGAGCACATTCTGCATCGCGAAGCGCATGCTGGGATTGCGGTTGAGAAGTTGTCGGAGGTCTTCCTTAATCCACGCCAGATAACGCGTCGGCTCGACGGCCTGGACCGTCGCCGAGGCCACGCCGCCCGTGATAAAACTCATCTCGCCGATAAAGTCTCCGTCTTTTAAGTGTGTGATCGTCTCTCCGCCGACCTCCACACATACCAGACCGTTATAGATCAGCATCACCTTATCGAGCGGTTCTTTTTCCACGATCAGCACCCGGTCCTTTTCCGCCACCATCCACTTGCCGACCCGCAGCAACTTCATAAACTCGAAGGGCGCAAAATTTTTGAACAGGGTTTCGTAGAGTTCTTTTTCTTCGTCGCTGAAGTGAACCCCGCCGCGTTCTTTGACGATAATGGCGATCTGCACGATATTAATAATCATAAAGGCCACGTTCCAGTAGATCACCAGCCAGAGCGGACGCGCCGGGACGTAAAAATTGTAGGCGATGCCGGTGATGCTCGCGATGATCGAGAGAAAGCGAAGCCGGAGAATATCTTTGACCAAAAACGAGATGGCGATAAGGACAAAGGTGAGGTGACCGGCCAGTTCATAGATACTCATGGCTTGAATCTTTGAGGGTGCGCGTAACGAGCCTTCAGAGCGACATATCGCGTGTATTCGCTTGGTTTAGTAAAAAAAGTAGAATTTATGGCGCCCGCTCGGACGCGCGTTTCCGGGCGCCCGTTGCGATTAAAGCAACCCGTTGGTTGACAAACTATATAGGTGAAAGTAGCATTAAATCGTCGTGGCAGCCACCATCACACATGCTTTGGGCGCATCGCGGGAAGAAATCGTGCGGCAGTTACGCGCGCGCGGTGCGGTCAGCGCCGAGGAACTGGCCGGGGCGCTCGCTGTTTCAAAGCAGTGTGTGCGCAAGCATCTCGACGTGCTGGAGCGTGACGGCTACGTCGAGCACACGCCGGAGCGCGGCGAGCGCGGCCGCCCGGCCCATCTCTTTCGGTTGACCCTGAAGGCGGAAGAGCTATTTCCGAAACGCTATGATTTTTTCGCCAAAGCGTTGCTCCAGCAAGTCGGCGCAGCGTGGGGCGAGAGCGGGCTGAACGCCGTCTTCTGCGGCTGCGCCGGTGAGATGATCGCGCAGTTGCGTCCGCCGCTGGAGGGACTCGGGTTTGACGCGCGCGTCGCGCGCCTGACCGAGCTGCTGGGCGAGCGCGGATATGAGGCGGAAGCGGAGCGACTGCCGGACGGCTCTTATCTGCTCACCGAATGGAACTGTCCGCAGGCGGAGGTGGCGCGTGATTATCGTCAGCTATGCGATCAGGAATTGATCGTTTATCGAGATCTGCTCGGCACCGAAGTCTTTCGCGAATCGCGCATCGCCGGCGGCGCGCGCGCC
>JANOGZ010000266.1:0-5859 GCA_031406255.1 Pyrinomonadaceae bacterium
TGATAAATTGCTCCCGTTCGTGATAAATTTATGGCACATATCCGAAATTAAGGTCATCTCGTTGCCTACCTGCAAAAATTTATCAGAAATAATCTCAATGGCTTTTTGATATTCTTTGTTGGCATGAATTAATTGAGCAGCCTGTAATCCAGCAATGTCACGGATTTGAAGAAAACACTTTACCTGAATTTGTTTACTCAATTCATCGGTTGAGTTGGTAACATTGCTTAATTCATTCAAAATCTCTTTATGGGTTTGCTGAATATGCTCTATTTTTTGCCTGATAATATCGTGATACTGTAAATTGGTAATAATTTTTCCAATATTTGAAGCAGTTGATTCAGTGCTTTCTTGCAGTTTTGGTACTAACTGCTGCGCTTCCATATATTTTTGATTAAAAATTATGGAGCTTTTTTGAAGCTCAGATAAGATATCATTGATATTTTCGGTATTCTTTTCTTCGTGTTCAGATATAAATGAAGTATTTTGCTTTAACTGTGTTTTTAGTAAACTTAAGTTGTTATAAAACTCCGTGAAAAACGATTTCGTTTGGATAATTATTTCATTAAAGTCGTTGGCCTTTTTATGCATCTTCCCAAGGGGAGCGGTCGTCGGCGCTACTTTCCTTCCTCATTTATTACGGTCGCCATCTTTTATCCCCTTCTCCTCAACGCTTCCTGATAAACGTCGAGCGTCTGACGAGCCGTGCGCTCCCATGTAAACTGCGCCGCGTGTTTTCGTCCGGCGGTTGAAAGCGCCAGGCGCATGTTACGGTCGCCGAGCACTTCGGCGATGCTACCGGCCAGCGCCGCGACATCGGTCGGCGTAACGAGGCGGGCGGTTTCTTCTCTGATCGTCTCGATGAGGCTGTCAATGCGGCTCGCAATGACGGGAGCGCCGCACGCCATCGCTTCCAGAGGCGGCAGGCCGAAGCCCTCGTAGAGCGAAGGATAGATAAAAGCCGCGCACGATGAATAGAGCGCGCGGAGGTCTTCGTCAGGGAGATAACCCGTGAAGAGAAGGCGATCGCGGATCCCGGAGGCTTGCACGCCGGCGAAGAATTCGTCTGTCAGCCAGCCTGCCGCCCCGACAATGACGAGCTGCAGAGGTCTCCGCGACGCGTGCGGGGCGCGGACGATCTCCTTGAAGGCACGAACGAGCGTCAGCAAATTTTTGCGCGGCTCGATCGTTCCGACGCTGAGCAGGAAATCTTCTTCGACGCCGAGGCGCCCTCTCACCTTGCGGATCTCATCTTCCGCCGCCGGTTTGAACAATCGGCGCGGCGCGGAATGCACGGCCACGACCTTCTCCGGATTGACGTGGAGATGCTCGCAGACTTCGCGCCTGACGCTTTCCGTAACCGTAATGATCAGCGTGGCGCGCCGCGCCATCAGCGGCAGCCGCCAGCGCGCGCGGCGGACGCGGCGCGCTTCGTGCGTCTCCGGATAAAGAAGCAGCGAGAGATCGTGGATGGTGAGGACGGTCGGGCACACGTCCCACAACGGCACCTCATAATTAGTGCCGTGAAAGAGCGTGAAATCTTTCCGTCTGGCGTAGCGCGGAAGACCGAGCGCGAACCACAGCCGGCCGCGCGTCTTCGTCGGCGCGCGCGTGATCCGAAGGTTCGGCGGAACCGGCGGGCCGTTCTTTTCATCAGCGAGAGTGACGTACGCGAAAGGAGAGACGAGCTCGAAGTCATCGGCCGGTGCGATTGCCGCCAGCGCCTGCGCCAGCTCAAAGGTGTAGTGGCCAACGCCCGTTCTGGGCTGGCTCAGGGGAATGCCGTCGAGTCCGATGCGCATGCTGAAGAGCCGTGGGGGAGAAGGCGCAAAGCGAAAGGCAGCAGGCAGCAACTTGCTCCGGGCTGCCCACTGCCTTTGTGCTTTTCCGCTTCTCGTCTTATCTGATACGGATTCGCGGCGCGCCGCCGTCTGCGGCGCGACTGGTGAAAGTCTGGCCGCTGATCGTGGCGGTGACAATCACCGGCACATCGCCCGCCCCGGCGAGGCTCGCCGGCAAGCGTACGATTATCTGGTCAAAGCCGGCGGTCAGCGAAGGCCCGACGGAGACGATCGCGTCGCCCGACAGGTCCGTTTGATTGATGCGCACCGAGATCTGAGCTCGCTGTGCGTTGCGCACGCCCGTCAGCATGATCAGGAGTTCTGTCGGCACGGTTTCGGGGCCGCTTCCGTCCGCCTTCGGTCGGTCGGAAGTGACCGGGAAACCGTCGGGCGGCTCCGGCGTCAGCGCCATCGGATTGGTTGCATTGAAGACGGCGGCGCGACCTGAAGCATCGGTAAAGATATCGGGCTGCGCGGCGATGATCTGCAGCGTGCTGCGGATCACCGCGCCGTTATTATTTATCGTGACCGGGAAAGCAGCGCCTCCGAGACCGGGCGGCACGACGAAGTTGATCTGACCGGCACTGACGAAGTAGAGTCCGGCCGCCGCGCCACCGATGGAAACGGACACCCCGTTTAACTCGACCGGCAGAGGCGGGCGTCGCTGATCCTCGCGCGCATTATTCTTATCCACTTCCTGACTCGACGGAGCCAGCGCGACGGTGGTCGAACGACCGATCGCGAGCATTCCGGGCGCAAGTCCGGCCACGGCCGGCGGCGTCGGCGCGGGGCTTGCCGCGGCGACGGGCCGCTCGCTCGCGCCCGTGAAATACGCAACGGCATTGGCCGAGGCGGGCGTCTCGCTCGTCGCCGCCGGCACGATCAGGTAAAAAGCCTCGGTCGAGCCGTCGCTGTTGCCTCCGCCGAGTTCCGTGCGCGCGAGGCTGAAAGACATGCGGCGCAGCGAATTGCTCGCAGACGGTTGCAGCGAGGTGGTGACGTTGGCGGCGACGGCCGGAGTGTTGGTCAGACGCGTGAAGGTGCTCGGCGCGGCGACCGGCGCAGCGAATATCTGCGCTCGAAGATTCGGGTTCAGGCCATCGGCGGCGGCCGGCGGGGCTGACCCGTCAGGGCGAAAGTTGAGCGACGTGACGAAAACAATCGTCGCGTCATTATCCGTAAAGACGGGGAAGCGCAAGACGTCCTGACCGGCCTGCGAAGCGCGCGGGCCGACCTGCGTGAAAGTGTTAGCGCCGATGTTATAGATGTAGACCGTGCTCGCGGCTCTGATCGAATTGTCGCCCGCGAGTTCCGCCGTGGATTCAAACGCGAGCAGATTACCATTACGACTCAAGCGACGCCCGGGGCTTAAGAAATTGACGCTGAGGCTCGGGTCGAGGGCTTTGGTGCGCGTCACCTGCCGAAGATTGGTAACGGTCGTGCCGTTAAAATTAGCGACGAAGATCTCGGCGTTGCCGAGCGCATCGGTGGCTTCGGCCGTTCCCGCGCCGGCGATCGTCGCCGTCGAGATAAACGCGATCACTGATCCGTCGGTCGAGATGGATGGATTGGCGCTGAAAACCGAATTGATCGCCGAGTTCGCGGGATTCGCCGTGTTGGTGATCTGCGAAATCGAGTTGGCCCCGCGATTAAAGACGTAGATTTCCGGATTACCGTCGGCGTTGGAGAGGCCGTTGACGGTCGCCAGATTGCGCGAGGAGACGAAAGCGACGAACGAAGCGTCGTCGTTGATGGTGGCGAAACGATTATCATCAACGACCGTCGCCGAGGTGGTCGCCGTGCCGGGCTCCGGCCGGCGGCTGGCGGGCGTATTCGTCACTCGTATAAAAGTGCCGCCGGCGAGATTCGTCGCTGGCTGTTCCGTGCCCCGTGAAAGATCACCCACGGTCGCGACGTCCGGGAGCTGATACAGGAAAATCTCCTGATTGCCATCGGCCTTGAGCGCATCGCGATTGTCGTTGCCGACGAAGCTGGCGGGCGGTGCGCCGCCGGCATCGCTGTAGGCGTTCGAACTGAAAACAATAAAACGTCCGTTGTTGCTGATCATCGGACGGTTATTGCTCACATCGACATCAATATTGCTGACATCGGTGGCCGGGTTGGTGGCGACCTTGAGAGCGCTCTTTGTATTGGTGATCTGAAAGAGGCGGCGCTGCGCGTAATCGAAAAGAAAGATTTCGCGGTTGCCATCGGCGTTGTTCGGTTCGACAGTCGTCGGCTTGGCCGGATCGGCCGGCGCGAGATTGCCTGTTGATTCAATTACGACGAAGCGCCCATCGCCGCTGATATCGACGACAAACGCGTCGCGATCCGAAGCGGTGATCTGCGCGATCAGAAAATCGGGCGTGGCGCTTGCTGTCTGCGCCTGAGCTTTGAAGATGATAGCGCCGAGAAAAGCAACCAACACCGCCGTAACGGCCAGGGTGCTGGATAGACGAAGAAATTTCCTCACAAAAACCTCCGAGCTGGAGCATCAATGCCATTCTGAATAACGCTCAAGGGAGACTGAGCGGCTAACGTGTGTGCGGGCGGCGGCGCTGTTGCTGGACCACAGACGCGCCTATCGGTCAAAGATAGGCATTTTAAGCGTAAGCCTCATGCCAGCGCAAGCAGCGCGCACGATCCGCAAGTGAAGCCAGACCGATCGTTATTTAGCTGATCGCGAAGATCAACCCGTCGCCCACATGATACAGATATGAAATTTACGTGGGACGGGACAGCCCAGAAAGACTTGGACGCTTTCTGCGAAGGGAACTCGACGTCCCACGTGCTCCCAAGAGAGCACGCCGATTTTAGCACTTTATTCGTCTAAATCCTTACCCCATGCCCAAATAGCTGCGTAATATTATCGAACCCGCCGTGCACAACCGGCGCCGCCCGGGTTCCGGAGCTTTCGCCCCGGACTCGCTGATCGCCAAAAGCAAGACGGCCGCGTCCACTCTCCGCGGCCCTTCGCCGAATAATCATTGACTCGCTGCCGGTTTTATCATAGAAGCACCTTAATCTATTTATATCTTCAAATGTGACGGAGGAATTTCCTTAATGGCTGACGAAAAAGAAGAGATGATTTGTAAAAATGCCCCCTGTACTTGTCGTGTCGAGAAAAAAGGCGAGTACTGCAGCGTCTCCTGCCAGAGCACCGCCCATACCTTACAGATCGATTGTGATTGCGGACATCCGGAATGCAAAGGAGACTTTTAAGCGCGAATCAACACACTCACTCTCGGCGTCCGCCTCCACAGCGATCGCAAACCCGGTGGGATCATACGAGGAAGCCCCGGCGCGTGCCCGGCACCAGACATTTTTGTCTTGAAACCGGGCCCGCGCCGGAGTTTCTTTCGCATTCGGCTTCTAACTTTACGATCCGAAGCGCTGGCGGTATTCGCCCGAAGTGATGAACGCCCTGACCATCTCGGCCCGCCGGAAATCTCCTCCGAACTCGTTTAACTTGCCCAGCCAGAAGTTGAACCCACCCGCGTCCGGGTCTCTTCTCAAGTACCCGAAGTACTGCATCAGCACGAACGCCGGATTCTTTTCACGACTCGAAAACAGCTCATTCTCCGCCACCTTCCGCAACACGGAGGCGCGCGTCTCTGTATTATTTCTCAGGCCGGCGACGAAAGCGTTGCGCTCGGCCGGCGAAAGAGAGTTGCCCGTATTGGCATTGAGCGCATCCACATACTGTTCCGGCAAGATGGTGACAGGGTAGCGAGCCGCGAAGTCTGCGCGCAACGTGACAAAGTCGCCAATGAAGCTTTGCTTGTTGGCCTCGAGTTGCGTTTGCCACGCGCCCTGCCCGACGATCACTCCCTGGCTGATCCGCCGCGTATCAGGCAAAAACTCCCCGTAGCCCGGCCGCCGCCCGAACGATGCCACATACAATCGATCCACCAGATAGCCGGTCTCCTGAAACTCGATCGAAAGAAAGTAGGCCGCCGAGGTGTCTACTCGTTTGGCTTCCGTACATGACGCGTTGCTGCCGCAGCCGTTGATGTTG
>JANOGZ010000270.1:0-17406 GCA_031406255.1 Pyrinomonadaceae bacterium
CGATCGCGCACGCGGGTTACGCGCTGGTCGGCTTCGTCGCCGCGGGAGCCTCGGCCGATGCGGCGCAGCAGAGAGACGCTATCGCGGCGGTCGTTTTTTACCTGCTCTGTTATGCGGTGATGAATCTGGGCGCTTTCGCCGTCGTCACGCTGATCTCGCGGAGCGGGGATACGCGCACCGAAATCGAAGACTACAATGGCATCGGTTTTCGCGCGCCGGGGCTGGCCTTCACCCTCTCGCTTTTTCTACTGAGCTTGCTCGGGGTGCCACTGACGGCCGGATTCATGGGCAAAGTAATGGTATTTCGCGAGGCTCTCGATCGAGGCTATGTCGGACTCGTCGTCGTCGGTGTGCTCAACACGGCAATTTCTGTATACTATTACCTGCGGTTGATCGTCGTCATGTTTTTCCGCGAACGAACAACCGAGTGGGTCGCGCCGCGGGTGCCGGCGAGCGTCAGTGTGGCGCTGGTGCTAACGGTCCTCGGCGTATTCTTTCTGGGTATTTTCCCGAGCCGTGTGATCGACGCGTTTCAGTCCACGCCGTCACGGGCGATCACCCGGGCGACCAGGCCGTGAAGAACCAACTATCGCCTATGAAGTCTGCGAGGGGGCAAAGATGAGCGCGCCTGAGCCTTTTCAGTCTCCGGCCGAATTGAAAAAGCCGCGCCACGAATCGTCAGCCGAAGCGATCGCGGCGGAAATCAAAGAGGCGCTCGGCGAGGGGTGGCTGCCGCGCAAATATCGTGAACGCATCCTCACGATGCGCACCCGCGCGCATCACCTTGGCGCGCCGGCGAAAGGCGCTTCAGTGGAAGTGCAACACACGCTACTGGGCGTCGAATTAAAGGTCGGGCGGCGCCGCATGTCCTGCCCGGACCTGGCGACGGCACGCTATTTGGCGGTGTTTGCGCGCGCCGGTTGTACCGATGTCGCCGTGCCGTACGACATCACAAGAATTTCTCAGCTGGCCGATGATCTGGAATCAGTGTGGCAGCGCATGTTGCTTTTGATCGAACATTCCGCGCGGGGACGCAGCAACGCTTTTCATACGCGCGTGCGTGCGGCGCTCGTCAACCTCTCGCGGCAGGAGATCGAGCAGGCCGGCGCCGGGACTCTCATTCCTCAATTCAACCAGAATACTAAACAGCGTCAACGGCACGTGTGAGAGAGCACGCGGGGGCCAAGCGCCGTAATTTCTTCGGATGCTAGAAATCAACGAAAAAACACCGCTCGACCAGCCGGAGCCGCTCCCTTTCCCCTTCAACCAGCGTACCTTTTGCCGCTATGAACCGATCGAGAAACGCATCGAAGCGGCGCGCGTGCTGGTGGTCAATAATCTGCTGCGCGATGAAAGAGACATCTCTGAGCTGGCGCAGGTGGAGTGGGGCAAGAACGCGACGAGACACCTGACGCGCGAGCGTCAGATCACTTCTTTCGCCCTTGATAATATCCTCAGCAATATTTCGCGGCTCGTCCAGCATCCCACCACACACGTCGCGCATGTTTCCGAAATCGCGGAGGCCGCCGAGAGCTTTTGCCCGCAGGCGATCGTCCTGAGCGGGACGCTGCGCGATTTCGATTACTACAATCCGAAAATCATCGAAGACTTCGGGCAGTTCATCCGCTCGACGCGCGCCCCTGTGCTCGGCATCTGCGGCGGCCACCAGCTCGTTGGTCTGGGATTCGGCGCACGTGTCGTGACGCTCGATAATCACGAACCGCATGAACGGCGTGATGATCGCGCGTGTGAATACCAATACCGCTTTATCCGCATCACGGCTCCGGATGACCCGATCTTTCAGGGCATCAATGACCGCGACTCAGGCGTCTGGCAGGATTACACGAAGGAGGCGCGCATCCTTCGCGTCTGGCAAAATCATGGTTTGCAGTTGGACGCCGTGCCGGAAGGTTTTCAACTTATTGCGACCGCTTATCTGTGTCGCAATCAGATGATGGTGCGGCGCGACGAGGGCCGTTTGATTTATACCGTGCAGTTTCACCTCGAAAAATCCTTCGAGGACTGGCACCGGAGCCGTACGCGCTGGGAGCATCCGAACGAATCGCGCGACGGCCGCATCATTTTCGAAAACTTTCTGCGCGAGTCGCTCAAGCACCACGAACAGAGCGGCTAAGACCCAATCTGCGCGAGAAGATAAATCCTTCAGCGACAATCGCGTTTTCTCCGGCGTCCGCGCCGCGATCATGCTGCCTCCAACGGGCAGCATGATCGCTTACAGCGCACACCGACGGGGCTGGCCGGCAGCCGAGCTGGCGAGCGACCCGAGGGCCGACGCGCTACGCGACGTTGGAGGATCGAGTTTGATACTTTTCGGGCGCGGCCGAGCGATGTTCAATCCACGGCTGCGCAGATAGAGTAGGCTTGATGACGAAGAGGGGCTGAGACGGTACTGTGAAGAAAGGCTGCAATCAAGTGTTGGCGGCCTTAAGCTATCGTGGAGGGTTTCTCTGTGCACACTCAGTTTTCCACCCTGTGTTCGGTGCGCGAGACTCTCATTCTCCAACTCAAAGCAACTTGCCACGCAAGAGATTTTTTACGTGGACCCGGACCTGCAAAGCCTTTGCACAGTTCTGACAGCTCTCGACATGCTTTTGCACTTCACGAGGGATCGCCGTGAAAAGCTTGTTTGTTGAATAGAGCTTCATAAAGCTCCTCATCTGCTCGCACGTCTGATTTTGGACGAGGATGGCGCTCATATCCTTCGACACCTCCTTTGCTGATTTCCCACTTCGTCAGGATTTAACATCTGGAATTACTCTGGATAAAGTTGACAACCCATCCGGCGCGAGGATTAGCCGTGATGCGCTGCAAGGCCCGTTAGGAAGATGGATTCCATCTATGGACTTGTCAATTCGGACTGATCAGCGAGGCTGACGTGCCCGTGCAGGATCAACTGCAGATTATTACCGCGACGTAATAGCTATCTTGATCCGAGTAGGCAATGCTCGTGCCGTTCGGTAAGCTAAAAGAAATAGGAAGCTATTTACTGCCGAATCAAAAAGCAGTCAGTGAGTCGTCTACAATAAGCGACACTTCGAAGTAGGTGTATACACATGTGGACACTATCGAAGTTGTGAAGTGCCGATTCCAGCGACTATCCCGCGCCTTTGGAAGGCTTGCTCGCTCGGTATGAAAGTTGCGGCGGCACCCGCTATAAAGGAGCCGCTATGATACCTAATGAACCTACCGCTTTGCAACTAATTAATGCGCTGGCCAAGCTGCCCTCCAACTGGGATGGCTGTGGCAGCCCGGCGCTGCGGCCCACGGCCGTTGACGAAGCCCGCCGCTTGCTGTCGCTGCCCGGGATAGATCAACTGCCTTCCCCGCTGATTTACCCTACTTCGGAGGGCGGGGTGCAGTTGAAGTGGCACACTCCAACGCGCGGCTTGAAAATCAATATTTTTCCCGACGGGTCGGTCGAATTCCTTCTGATTCAAGAACACGAGAGACGAGGCGGCCGTCTGAAGTTCGGTGAAGGACACGCCTTCGTCGCCACGATGATGCAGTGCCTGGTGGGATAGACTGATCCACTCAAGGACGGGCGGGGCTGGGTGCTTCGCCCGTGCCATACCGGGTCAAACAACGGGATCAGCGCAGTCGCTGACGGCGCCGGCCGTCTTCACGACGCTTCACGAGCCGGCGGGCGTCGCCGCGCTGAGGCCCCACTCCTGCGGAACATTCTCCATCGTTCGCTCGATCAAGCGGTCAACCACGGACTGGAGGTTTCCCGTCTCATGGTAAACCTGTAGCTGCTCATCCGCCGATGTGCCGCGCTCGAGTATCACGTGAATATGCTCGACCTCTTTGCGCGAGTCCAGATCGTCGAGCACATCATCAACGAATTCCAGCAATTCATGGATCAGATCACGCACCGGCACTTCTTTCTGTTTGCCGAAGTCGATCATCTTGCCGTCGAGCCCCCAGCGAACCGCGCGCCACTTGTTTTCCTGAATCAACATGCGCCGGTAGAGGCGAAAGCCGAGGTTCTTTTCGATCAGTTTGTCGAGTTTGGCGACGATCGCTTGAAATAGAGCGGCGATCGCGATCGTGTCGTCAACGCGCGTCGGGATATCGCACACGCGGAATTCAAGCGTCGGGAAAAAGGCATGCGGGCGCACATCCCACCAGATTTTCCTGCCGTTATCAATACAGCCGGTTTTCACGAGCAGTTCGACATACCGCTGAAATGAAGAATACGAGTCGAAGTGGTCCGGGATATCCGTGCGCGGAAACTTCTTGAAGACCTCGGAGCGGTAGGATTTCAATCCCGTGTTGTGTCCCAACCAGAAGGGTGACGATGTAGAGAGGGCCAGAACATGCGGCAGAAAATAGCGCGCGGCATTCATGATATGGATCGCGCGTTCCCGATCGGCCATTCCGACATGGACGTGGAGTCCGAAGATCAAAAGCGAACGGGCGACCATCTGGATCTCTTCGACGAGCAATTCATAACGCTGGTCATCAGATATCTTTTGATCCTGCCAGTGTGAGATCGGGTGCGTCGAGGCGGCGACAATCGCCAGCCCTTTTTTGCGCGCCAGCGATGAGATAATAGCGCGAAGTTTTGTGATGTCGGTGCGTGCTTCCTGTATATTGCGGCAGATGCCCGTGCCGACCTCGATCATCGACTGGATCATTTCGGGCTTGACCTGCTCACCGAGCAACATCTTCCCTTCCTCAAGGAACTCGGAAACGTGCGAACGCAGCTCACGCGTCTGAGGGTCAACGATTTGAAACTCTTCTTCAATCCCCAGAGTATATGGCTCGAGCATGATTTAATGTCCTCCTCACGGGCAGGGCCGGATCAGATTCCCGGGCAGATGCAAGAGCGTTAGCTTCGGCGCTCGCGTCCGGGGAATCTCTGTAAAGCTTTCAAGTAAGGTATCGTGTTGACACCTATAAAGCCAGACCATTTAGTGATCCGTCGATATCATGCCACTCCGGCGTTGAACCTCGCAGAGACTCATAGAAGAAATGCCGCCAGGCGCTGCGGGGCGAAGCGAGCGGCCCGTAAAGATCAAAATGAACAGACCACTGCTGCCCGCCGAGCTTAACCTGCAAAAAATGAAGCGCGGCGAGGGCGCGGCGACGCTCGCGAAAGCCCCGCGAGACACCGCGCCTGGCGGCGAACCAGGTCACGAAGCGCCCGTCGCGCTCAAGCAGTGAAGAGAGGAGTGGCGCGGCCGTGAAATCCATCCCGACGCCGCCCGTGCCGTAAATGTTTTCGATGCTGCGCACGGCCGGCCACAATCCCAACTGGTTCAAGCGGCGCGCAAAAATCAGTAGTGCCTGCTGCTTGTCGACGATCAGCGCATCAAAGGCGCTTTCCTCGATGTGCTGGCCATATAAACCGACGATTTTACGTCCCAGCGCGGTCTGCGTGCTTGCTGAAAGTTCCCGCCACCTCTGCCTGGAAATACTCCGGCGGTTGTCCATCACCGATTCGCCAGCGCGCGCTCCATTATCGCGCGATCTTTCTCCGGCAATCCATGAAAACGCACGCCGACGCCGCGCCCCGGGTTGCTGTAAATCACTTCGGCATTGACGACGATATCCCCTTCGGCAAACGGTAAGCGCAGGGTCAGCAGCGCTCCTTCGGGAAGCGTCGTCTGCGTGTTCATATAAAGTCCGCCCACGCTTATGTCTTTCGAGCTCGCCACGCCGGTTATGTCTGCGCCATTGAAAATAACGTTGATGATCAACCGCAGGCGGTCATGGAGGCGGCGCTCCTCTTGTGGCGATTCATCGCGATGGTCACCCTCATCGTACACGACCCGATCTCCTTATTCTCGACAGGCGAGAGCTGGCGCGAGCACCCTGATTGTCCTTGATCATCAGCTTGCCCGACTGCGCCGAACACCGGCGCGCGGGTCAGGCTTTGTTGCTGCCCGCTCATTTCCTTTCGCTGATGATGAAGGTTGGCACCATGCCTCCCCCCGATGAAACGTTGGCTAGTTCCGTAAATGACAGACGCGTGAAGGCAGAGCCGACCTTGCCATTGAAGAGCAGCGGATCGAGGTCGACGAGTTGTTCGGCAAATTCGACCGAGCCATCCGCCTGCAGAGCCGGGAACACCTCCCGCGCCGTCCGCACACGCTCCTGCACCAGATAATCGCCGTTGGCCAGCGCGCTCCGGACCGCCTCACTCCAGGCAATCTCATCGGTATTCCAGCCGATGTAGATGCCATGACCGCCGTAGTCATCGTTGGGCTTCAAGACGAGGCGGTCGCGGTTAAGGGCGATAAAATCGAGCAGGTCGATTTGCGCGCCCTGATAATCGGTTTTCTCTTCCCGCACGTGCCGCGTCCACGGCACATGCGAGTGGATGATGGAGAGCTCTTCCGTACTGAAGAGCGAACTGTAACGCTTGTTTGTGAGCACTGCGAAGAGCGCTTTTTTGTGAATCAGTTTGGAGCGAAAGCTATTGACCATACAGATGGCGCGCGCGCGGTAAGCGTCGAGCAGGGCCGGGCTCTCCCGCATTATCGGAAGATACTCATTGACGAGCAGGCGCTTGTAAACGATATCTATCTCGAAGTCGCCGGTGCGCAATCTGCCGTTGCGAAATTCGAGTTCGTCCGGCGCGCACACGATCGCCTCATACCCTTCGCTTTCGAAGTATTCTCTGAACAGCTCGAATTCCTTCGCCGTCGGCAGGTCCCGGAAATCCACGATCGCAATGCTCGGCTTGCGATCAATCTTTCTGCCCAGAAACTCCGTATAGATATTGAGCAGGGTATCCAGCATCAGCCGCCGCCCGTAGAGCTGACGCACGCTGTATTTTTCAGCGAAGCGCCGCATTACCGGCAGCGCCGAAAAGATTTCGTACGCCGCGTCGGCATAAGCAATGCCGGCCGGATTTTCGCCATTGAGTTCGACAAAGCTATAAGCATCGTCCGTCAGGAAAGAATCCAGCCGGGCGGTCGGCGAAACCGCACTGTAACCCGGGTCGATCCTGACCAACTCGCGTTCCGCCTCATTGAGACCGAGTTCATCCAGCAAAGAGAGATCACCGATCGCTGCTTCTTTGACTTTTTGAATTGGCCCCCAGAGAGTTTCGCAGATGCTGCTGACGCGCGCGAAATCCTTTTCCGTAACGAAATGCGGACGCAAGTATGGCGACAGGCGGCGGCCGCCGAATATCAATTTCGCGCGCTCGAGCCCCTCATCGAGCATTCGGCTCGAAGATTCGGTGAGGTCGTCCGTGGCAAGCAACTGGTGGTAATGCTCGACAGCTTCGTGCAGCATGCGATTTTTGGCCGTAATTTTCCAAGAGATTTAAATCATCGAGCGGTCAGGAACATTTGTTAGAGTAGCACGGTTTCGGCGGCTGAGTGAGGAGAAAAGTGTGGCGGGAAGAGAGCGGTGCGGTCATCTTCTGCCGCCGCCCTTGTGCCCCGGGAGGAAACGCCGGGAGACACGGACTGTGCGCCTCGCTAGAGCGACTACTTGGGGTCGCTTCGGTTAGCAAGCGTCAGGGTACGCCGCTGACCATCGCGCAAGATGCTGAGCGCTACGTTTGCTCTCGTTGAGAGACTTAGCTCCCGAAGAGCTGCTATCCCCGGAAGCGCCTGATTGTTTACCGCTTCAATAACATCGCCCGCCTGCACCCCGCTCTGGGCAGCAACGCTCTGCGGAAGCACAGCGATGACCAGCAGACCCTTTGGCGCTTTAAAGCGCGCGGCGCTTTTTGGTGAAAGCGCGATGGCTTTGACGCCGAGCGGGAGCAGTGGTTTGACGAACACTTCGCCCTGCGCGGTGGCGCGCACATCATCCACGCGTGCGGTTGCTTGCGCCTCACGGGCTTCAGCCTCAACCACGCGCGCCGCCGCTTCCGCGACCTGCGCCTCGGCCTCCAGGATGCGCGCTTCGATACCCGATAGACGCGCCTCGATGGCGGCGGCGCGCGCTGCGGTCAACATCTCTCTGGCTTTCGATGCCTGCGCGCGCGCTATTATCTCCAGCGCACGCGCTTCCGCTTCGGCCGTCGCCCGCGCCGGTTTTAAAGACTCACTCAACCGAACGATCACATCAAGCGGCGCATTCATTTGCGGGCGCAGCACGGTGAAGTTTACGGTTGAACCGCCGCCGGCCTGCTTGAGTATGAAAGAGAAATCCTCGACGCCGCGCACCTCCTGCTCGCTGATCCGGGCGACGACATCCCCCGCACGCAGGTCAGCGACCGCCGCCGGCGTGCCCGGCGCAACCGCCGTCAAGAGCACTCCCTGACGTTTACTGGCGAGCGCTTGAGCCTCCTTCTGCGGCCATCCGCTGGACATAAAAAGCTCAAGCGGAGCCAGCGCGACCGCATCGCCGCGCGCTCCCAGCCACGGTTGAGGAACCGTCGCCCGTCGCGCCAGCACGCGAGCCGCCGCGCCCTTGATCGTTTCGGCCGGGATGAGGCGAATCTCATCTGCTCCCGCCTGCTCGGCGATCCCGAGAAGCGTTCCCGACTCATTCGTGGCCACCGCTCCAGCCCACGCCGCAGAGAGCCGACTCGCGCCGACCGCCGCTTCGATGGCTTTGCCGGAACGTGCCCGTCTGACTGAGAGGAGCTTCCCTTCGGCTTCGCTCATGCGCAGGTAGACTAAGCCTTCATCCCTGAGGGATTCTCTTCGCTGGGCGCGCTCGGGAGCAAAAAGGCGGACGGCCCGCCCCTCTGTCAGCGCGGCGGTACTCGCATCGCGCAGCGCCGGCGGGAGAATCGGTTCGGCGATTTGCAGCAGTGACAAACCCGTGCTGCTATCGAGCCCGATGAAAGCGGCCTTAAAGCGCACCCCATCGCGCCGCACGACGATCATATCAGCCGCTTCGGATCGCCCATTCTGTGTGAAAAAATCGGGCAGGAGAGTGAGCGCTTCCGTTTCGGCCTGTGACAGGCGCGCGATCACCGTGCGTCCATCATCCAAAACGCAACCCGCGACGATATTGGTATGGACACCGTCGGCAAGCATCAACTCATTTCCGTCCACCATCTCGGTACCGGTCGCGGCCAGCCAGGCGAACATCTTCCAGCCACTCAAGCGATGCACCACGGTTATCACGTGCGCCGGTATGTCCGCACCTCCGGCGCGGCGTGCTGGTGCTGTCTCGGCGGAAGTTGAAACTGCTTCCGCAGCTTTACCAGCCGGCCCCTGTTTCTCCTTGAAGGTACTTGAATTCTTTCCGGTCGGAGGTTCTCCGACCGGACGGCTGAGCTGCTGTGCGGGCACCCCCGTCGTGATAGCGCACACGAATATCAGGACCAACCCTTGTCGCACCACGCGACGCATCGCTTCAGTTATCGAAATGAGGCACCAGTTCATACTCTTAAGCACCGTCTACCAGACGCCTTCTTTTGACGGCAGAGGCGCGCTTTTCTCCCCGCCCGCGCGTTTGACGAAATCCTGCGCCCCGAAGGTAACGGGCTCGAGGGAAACGACGCGCGACGTGCCGCGCTCATCACGCAGTAAGACTTTGACAGGCTGCATAGAGATGCGCACCGGAATGGTAATCGACGATTGCTCGCCGCCTATATTATCCATACCGAGTGCGGAGGACTTAACAACGCGTGCCGGGCCGACACCAAAGTCAGAAGTCTTACCTGAACTCTCGGCGCGCGAGCCATCGAGCACGCCATCTACATTGCGGGCTGGCTCGATAAATCGCGGCGACCTGCCCGCCGCTGGTTGCGATCCCTGAACTTTATCTGTTCGCTCCACGGCAACAACGCTTTCAAGAACAGCCGAGTCGGCAGCATCGCTTCCGTCAAGCGTCTGCGGCGCGGCGCGCGGTGGCCCTTCGGCTTCGATCATGGTGCTTTCCGCCAGGCGGGTGCCGTTTGTGTCCGTAACTTGCGTGCGGCTCAGATAGAGGGTGACGGCAACCGTCAGCGCGAAGCAGGCGGCGAGAGCGATCGAGGGGGCGCTTGGCGCGAAGTGTCGCGAAAAGAACCCGCCCTTATCTCTAATAATAGCTCTGGCAGACAGGCGCGCGCGTAAACGAAACTCGAAATCCGCCGGAGCGGAGACCGTCTCAAGCTCACGCACCAATCGCTTGAGGCTCGCCTGTTCGGCGTAAAATTGCCGACAGCCAGCGCACCCGTGAAGATGGGCCTGCGCCTCAGCGCTCGGCAACACGTCGAGGCCGCCGTCTTCAATCTCATTTCTGTATTTCTTGCAGTTCATTTCTCTTCCCAGACTCCGGTCTACAAATATGCTCGTAACTTATCGCGTAAGAAAGCGCGCGCGCGATTGATCCGCGATTTCACCGTTCCCTCGCTCATGTGCAGAATACGGGCGATCTCCTCATAACTCCGGCCCTCGACATCGCGCAGCACGAGTGGCGCGCGATACTTGTCGGGCAGCGAGGCGATGGCGCGCGCCACCGCCGCGTGCCGTTCCCCCTCGACCAGAGTCGTGTCCTGCAGTGGGCGCGCGTCCGGGGGGTCGAATTCGCTGGGCTCTTCGGCGCTCCCGCGCTCCTGAAAGAAGCCCGTCAGCGAGACGAGCCGGCGGCGTTTGCGGCGGCGCAATTCGCTGATCGCCAGATTCGTCGCGATGCGGTAGATGTAGGTCGAAAAAGCATAATTCGTCTGGTAGCGATCCGCCGCCGCGTAGACGCGCAGGAAAGTTTCCTGTGCCAGATCAACCGCCGCTTCGTAGTCGTTCGTCAGACGATAAACATAGTTGGTGATCTGGTTGCGGTAGCGCCTGACCAGCTCGGCAAATGCAATTTCGTCCCCCGTGCGGATCGCCTCCAGCAGATGATGATCCGAGAGCGGCTCCGCCACGGCGGGCTGCGGCCCGGCGGCCACGGATAGCAGCAGATCATTGGCAGAGGTCAGCGTGCTCATCAGGACAGGTAGGCTCTGGAATTTCCGCGTCTTAACTCGGGACGATGGAAAGGGATCGGAATCGCGTGTGACGGCCCGGCGCACATTTTCGGGGCCCGAGGGGATTATACACCCGCTCATAGATCACCCGCATGCTATACACGCGCCCCGGCCAACCGGGTTCCAAAACAATGCTTAGGGATGGCGGGGTTTTTAGCGAGGATGAAGGGCGACGCGGCAGTGGCCGCTTGTCGCCGCGCCTCCCGCGCACGATCCCCGAACGGCGGCGGGCGGCCTCCGGTTAATTATTAAAATTTTGATTTTCTTTATCCCGCTAAGTGCTATAATGCGCCTGCACATTTCAAGCAGTACTCCGCAGGTTTTGCCAGCAGCATCTACTTTTTTAGTGGTGTCGCTCCCGACGACACGTCCAACAATTACTGAGTAACACGCTATGCCACAAGAGATTAAACATCACAGCACCATCCTTGAAGCCATCCAGGGGCTCGATATCATCTCGGAATTGCTCAACAAGCATGATGGGCATTTCGAGTATGAGCTCGACCTCGAGGTCATCGCCTACGGGCGCAACTACAACGGCAAGAAAGTGGGCCCCTATGTGCGTCTTTTAGAGTACAGCCCCGGCGAAGAAGTGATCCACCAGGGCGACTGGGGCGGAAACACTTTTTTCATCTCCGTCAGCGGACAGCTGGACGTTTATATCTCGGATGGCGCGGGCGGGCAGAAGAAGGTCGCCAATCTCCCTCCGGGCGCGAGCTTCGGCGAGATGTCGATCCTCGCGGGCGTTCCGCGCAATGCCACCATCATGGTCCCGGCCGGTGGCAAGGCGACCGTTCTCGAAGTGACCCGACCGGCGCTGCGCCTGCTGCGGAAACTGCCCAAATTCGGACACATGCTTGATATCACTTATCGTAAGCATGGCCTGGACCACACGCTCGATGAAGTGCAGGAGGCGACCGGTAATGCCTTTGCTGGCGACCTCCTGAAAAAGCTCGGGAACGCCGCCCGGTTCATGGTCTACGGTAAGCATCACACCATCGCCCGCGAGGGCGACCCGATCGATCGTGCGATATTTGTCAGGAACGGATGGGTGCGGCGCGTGCGCGGACTCTCCTACAGCCCGACGATGGCCGATCTGATGGTGATGGGGCTGGACGCAGATGTCGGCGTTGACTTTCTCGGCGCTGGCAACTGCCTCGGCCTTGAGGGTATCCTCCAGGATAAAGAATGGAAGTACACGGCCTCGATTCTCCAGCGCACAGAGGTCCTGGAGGTGTCGATCTCGCACCTCCGCGCCAATCCGCAACTGGCCGAAGTAGTGAGGAAAACCTTCGAGGACTTTGCGCTCGCCGATGACGACGTGGAACTCGCCGCGGCTATCCACAAGCCGACCGTGGCGGCCACCGAAAAAGAGATCTCGAGCGGTGTCGTCGACGGCTCCAATCTGCTCGTGATGGATATGGATCTATGCGTGCGCTGCGGCAACTGCTCGATGGCGTGTCATCAGATGCACGGCCAGTCGCGTCTCCTGCGCCGTGGTATCCATATCGAACGTCCGGCGAAGATAGGAAGCTCGTCTATCCAGCATATTCTGTCCCCTTCGGTGTGCATGCACTGCCAGGACCCGGAGTGCTTGACGGGCTGCCCGACGGGCGCGATCGGCCGTTTCACCAACGGCCAGATCGATATCGACCCCAAAACCTGTATTGGCTGCGGCGATTGCGCGACGCAGTGTCCTTATAATGCGATCACGATGATCCCGCGCAAGCCGGCCGCCCCGCCCCTGCTTGACTGGAAGGGTAAGGTCAGGGAATGGCTCAACATAACGCCGCCGGCTCTGCCCGCCCCGGTGACAGAGGTGACCAATCTTCTAGCGACGAAATGCAACCTCTGCAATAACACCCCGATGAATCCGAAGGGGATCGTGACACAGGCCTATTCATGTCAGGAGAACTGTCCGACGGGCGCGCTGGTGCGCGTTAATCCGCGCGAGTATTTCACGGAGGTCACCACCCGTATCGGGCTTATCTTCCGCGACCAGACCCACGCGATCGGCCGTAACATCCATAAGAAGGACACTCCCGCGCGGATCTGGCACATCGGCGGTATTCTGGGAACGATCGCCCTCACGATTCTGTCGATCTGGGGATTGTTCGAGTATGGCCTCGACGGTCGGATCGGCGGCACGTGGGTCTCTATCCGCTGGCTCACCGGGATTGTCGGTCTCGTCGGGATCGCCGTGGTGATGGCTTACCCGGCGCGCAAACAGGTCTACCGGCGCCGCGCCGGCCCGCTTCGCTACTGGCTCCTGGCGCACGTCTATTTCGGGGTGCTCGCCGGGATTCTGCTGCTGCTGCATGGCGGCAGCAATACCGGCGGACTGCTCACCTCGATCCTGATGATCTCGTTCGATCTGGTGATTTTGACCGGCCTCTTCGGGATCGCCTGCTACATCATCTGTCCGCGTATTATGACCAGCATCGAGGAGGAACCGCTGCTCATTGAAGACCTCCGGGCGCGGCGCGAGGAATTGCGTGAAACGCTCGCCCAGATCGGGCTCAAGAGCAGCGACGAACTCCGCCAGATCGTCAGACAAAAGGTGCGCGGCCGATATCTTTCATTGTCATATCTGCTGCGGCAGTATCTGCGCCGTGAGAAGCTGACTTCGATGCAGGCCGAAGCGCGCGAAGAATTCGAGGCTGAAGCAAATCGCCTGCATGACCCGCAGCAACGCACACTGCTGCTGGAAGCGATCGAAGCGACCGTTACGCTGCGGCGCGTCAGCTCGCTCATCTATCTGCATCAGTTGCTTAAACTCTGGCTGGCGCCGCACGTCGTGGCGACTTCGCTGATGTTGATGCTGATGTTTGTTCATATTGTTCAGGTCGTTTTCTTCGCCGTCCGCTAGGACGCGCGTGAAGACTGAGCAGTTCCCTTTTCCAGATCATCAAATAAAATATGGACGCCCAGCTAAGCACTTTCGTCATCAACCACGAGACCCGCTCGATTGATCCGATCACGCTCGTCACCGATGGCTTGAAGATCGGCCGTCTGCCCGACTGTGAACTGGTATTGAACCATCCCACCGTCTCACGGCTCCATGCCGGAATCAAGGAGATCGGCGGGCGTTTCTACATCTTCAATTTCAGCCACTCGAATGCCACGTCCTTGAATGGTCGTCTTCTTCCGGTGGAGGAAGCGGAAGCGCTCGCGGATGGCGACGTTATCGAGGTCGGCCCCTTTTTCATGACTATTAGCCGTTCCGGCCAGGCGCTGCACTTAAATGTGGCGCAGAATTTCGCCATCAACACCGGCGAAGTGGAGGATCGTGGCGAGCCGTTGGCACCGCCCCCGGTCGCCCCGCCGCCGGCCGGCGCCCACGGCGCGGCCGCGCATGGCGCTGCCGGGGGGGCCGCCGCCTCGCCTGATGTCTCCGAATCGCTCAACGTCTTCTGGAAGAAGCGACAGCGTGAAGCCGGAAAAATGGCCCGCGCTTCGCCGCTGCGCCCGCAGCCTCCATCACCGGGTCTCGGGAAGGCGCGCTTTAACTGGACGCCGACGAGAGATCTCGTTCGACCATGGCCCTTCGCGATCTTCACGTGGGGCGGGATCGTGGTCGTGTTGTTCACGGTGGCGGCCGCCATCGGTTTAACCACCGCTTTTTCGCCCGCGCCTCTCTCCGACCCGCACGCCAGGAACACGCTTGAAGCGACCCCCGCCATTGCGAAAGTACCCAATGCCAATTCCTGCACGTCCTGCCATTCGGTCAAGGCGAGCATGGAAGACAGTTGCACCTCCTGCCATCAGGCTCAGGCTTTCGTCGCGACCGTAACGCAGCCGCATCTTGACGCCAAAATAGGATGTACGGCCTGTCATACCGAGCATCGTGGCGAAGCCTTTCGTCCCGGCGCGGCCTCGCTCAGCACCTGTGTCAACTGTCATAACGACAGCAATAAAACGCTCTATAACGGGCGTCGCGTCGGCACCCCGCACGAGGGAACATTCGGTTATCCGGTGGTGGGGGAAAAGTGGACGTGGGAGGGATTGGAGCCGGCGGAATGGGAGCATAAGTCTCCCGAGATGAGGGAGGCGCTCGCGCGCTGGAAGGTCAATGATGAAAATCAGCGCCGTTCCGCGCAGTTTCACATCCTGCACCTGCACCGCGTGCGGGTCGTCCCCGGCCTTGAAGGTAATGAGGACGGCGAGATGTCCTGCTCGACATGCCATCAGACCTTCGGCGCCGCGCTTGATCGTGAGACGCCGCGATCGACGTGCGCCAAATGTCATAACGGTGAGGTTGATCAAAAGTACAGGACAGGATTGATCGCCGCCGATGCGCCGAATTGCACCTCGTGTCATGTGCAGCACACGAAAGGCCGCCGCCCGTGGGGGTCATCCCTGATCGCCACGGCTTCCGCGCGTCCCACAGGGGTTCCCCAGGAGGCCGCACAGACTGCGGTCTCTTCACGATGATTTAACTGGTAGCTCACTACCCTTAGATTACAACCATGAAAAACTCACAACTTCTGATCATACTGGCCCTGCTCGCACTGCTGCTGCTGATCAACCAGTTCACCGGCAATGACCTCAGCAAAGCGTTTTTTGGCGGCCTGCCCTGGTACGGCTGGGCGGGCATCAGTCTCTTTCTGGTGATCATCGCCGTCAGCTTCGCGTTGCAGGATGCGGCGCGCGCGCGTCGACTGCTCGAAGAGCCGGTCGCCAAAATAGAGGAAGAAGACCCCGGCCGGATCATCATTTCTAAAGCAGACCTGGATCGCATTGATCCGGATGGCCCGAATTACCCGCATCCGGTCGTCTTTCCCGAACGCTGTATCGGCTGTCACGCGTGTGTGGATGCCTGCCCGCATGATGTGCTGGCAATCGTCAATGGTATCTCCACCCCCGTGGCGCGCGACCAATGCATGGAGGATACGGCCTGTCAGGTTGAATGCCCGGTGAATCCGAAAGCATGCATCGTCGTCAATACGAAGAAGAAAATTCCGCCACGTAAAGTGCCGAACCGCGATGCATCCTTTATGACCAATGTGCCGGGCTGTTACATCATCGGTGATGTTTCCGGCACGCCGCTGATCAAAAACGCGTCTAACGAAGGCGCGTCGGTGGCGGTCCACATCGCCAATGAACTGAGCAACGGCGCGGCGCCCGAGCCGAAGGCGGAATATGATGTCGCCATCGTCGGCGCCGGACCCGCCGGATTGTCGGCGGCGGTGATCGCCAAAAAACTCAACCTGCGCGCCATCACGATCGAGCAAGACACGGTGATGTCGACGATCGTGAAATATCCCAAAGGCAAGTACGTTTTTCTCAAACCGGAAACAATGGACTGGACGGGCGGTATCTATCTTCCCGGCCTCGAAGAATACGTCGAGGAAGTGGTCGAAGAGATCATCGATGACCAGTATAAATCTAAAGCCAAAGAAATGCTGGCGGCAGAGCGCACGGGAGCGCTGGACGCCGCCAGCTTGAAGATTCTTGAAGATGCCCGCGCCAACTATCAGAAACTGCTCGACGCGGAACTGCTCGGCACGATTGATGAAGCGGGCCGGCAGAAGCTCACCAATGCCCGCCGCAAATACGATGCGATGATCGACGCGGAGGTGAAGAGCGAACTGGCCAGCCTTCTCCAGGCTGAGCGCGACGGAAGCATCAAAGACGATGAGAAGGGGCGCGACAAACTCGCGATCGCGCGCCAGAAATACGGAGACAAGCTGGAGGCGGAAATTCAAGCTGGCAAGCTAAGCGACGAGCGTTACAAGCAACTTACCGATGCGCGCCACAAGGTTCTCGGTGACCAACGCGAAGTTCTCCTCAACACCTGGTTCATGAACATGAAGGAGAATAACATCGTCGTTAATGAAAACGAGAGCTGCAAGGCGGTCAAGAAGGCGGAAGATGGCGACTACTATGTACTGCAAACGGAGAAGGGCGTCGCCAAAGACAAGATGACATACAACGCCCGCCGCGTCGTCCTCGCCATCGGTAATAGCGGTACGCCGATGAAACTCAAATTGCCGGGTGAAGAGATGAAGGTGACCCGCGACGGACAAACCGAAGACAAAGTCAAGTATAAGCTGACTGACCCGGAGGCTTACAAAGGCAAGCGGATGATCGTGGTCGGCGCCGGCAATTCGGCGATCGAAGCGGCGGTGGATTTTGTCGCGAGCCGCGAGGGCGACAAGATCACCTTCCGCCCCGATAATGAAATCAATGACTGCACACTGGTGATCCGCAGCGACCTGAAGGGCGATCTCAAGTTCGGCAACAAGTTGCAGATCTACCAGTGCATTGATGAGGGCAAGGTCAAAGTCTACTTCGGCGCCGCGATCAAGGAGATTACCGATGACCAGGTGGTCTTGATGAACGCCCGCACGCAGGAGGTAAAAGCGACCATCCCGAATGATTACATATTTGCGATGATCGGTGGAGACAAGCCGACGAAGTTTTTGGAGTCAATCGGCATCAAGATCGGCTGACGCCAACAGTGCGGGCCGCTTTCTCCTGAGCCCCCTGTGTCAAAGAACGAGTGAGGC
>JANOGZ010000289.1:0-1731 GCA_031406255.1 Pyrinomonadaceae bacterium
CGAGGCGGTTCTCGACATCTACCCGCAGCAGGCGGCGCATGCGTGCCAGCTCGAGCACGACGCCGCGACCGAGCGCCAGCGCTCCGCCGGAAAGACCGGTGCCGGCGCCGCGCGGGGCAAACGGCACGCCGGCATGCGCCAGCACTCGCACGACTTCCACAACATCTTCGGTGGATCGCGGAAAGATGACCGCGCGGGGTGGAAATTTGTGCTGCGTCAGCCCGTCGCATTCGTACACATATAGCTCCTCCGGTTCGACAAGGAGTTGGTCGCGCCCGATTGCTGCACACAAATTTTCGATCAGTTGATCCACAAGTTGCCAGTGCTTTGATGAACAAGTTTTCCGCCGGCAGGGCTGCGGCTAATGATACACTACGCGCCTGATCTATGCGTAACAACCTTCGTCCGGCAAACACGGATGGCAACGATCATCCGGCAGAAGATTTATTTTCGCCAGCTCAAAGATATTGAATGAAAGGGCCGTGCATCACATGGCTCAAAGAAGTTCAGCCCCCTCTGCTTTAGAGATTCACCTGCTCGGACATTTCCGCGTCGCCGTTGACGGCACGATGGCCGAAGAGTCCCGCTGGGCACGTCGCAAACCCGCATTGCTCGTCAAGCTGCTGGCGCTTCAACCTCATCATCAACTTCACCGCGAGCAGATGATGGAGATGCTCTGGCCTGACTCGGACCCGGAAGCGGCAACCAACAATTTGCATAAGGTGATTCACCAGGCGCGGCGTGCCCTTGAACCTACTCTCAAGTCAGTCGCCGACTCGCATTTCATTCTCACGCAGGGACAGCAGGTTTTGTTGCGCGCTCCCGGCAGGCTGCTGATTGATGTCGAAGAATTCGAGCAGCGCGCTGCGGCAGCGCTCAAGGGCACGGATGTCGAGTCGTACGCGGAAGCGCTGGCGATTTATGAAGGTGATTTACTCATCGAAGATTTATATGAAGACTGGGCGGCGACGCGGCGCGAGCAGTTGCGGGCCCAGTACCAGCAATTGCTCTCGAATCTCGCCGCACTTCACGAAAGGCGCGGCGAACACCATCTCGGTATCGAGCTCCTGAAAGAGCTGCTCGCCTGCGATGCGACAAATGAAGAGGCTCATCGCCGACTGATGCGTCTCTACGCGCTCTCGGGCAACAAGCATCAATCGCTCAGGCAGTACCAGGCGTGCTGTGAGACTCTGCGCAAGGAATTAGACGCCGAGCCTGAACAAGCGACTGATGAGCTTCGCCGACAGATCACCACCGGCCAACTCGCGCCGCTTCCAGCGAGCGAAGTGGAACGAAGCTCAGCACATGATAAAGCCATAACCTCTCTTGCCATCTTACCGCTCACAAACGCGAGCGATGACGAGAGCGCGGAATACCTCTCCGACGGTATCACTGAGAGCATCATCAACACGCTCTCGCAACTGCCCCAACTGCGAGTCATGGCCCGCAGCACGGTCTTTCGCTACAAGGGGGTTGAAGTTGACCCGCAGGAAGTCGGGAGCCGTCTGGGGGTGCGCGCCGTCCTCACAGGCAGGGTGTTCCATCGCGGCGGCGCGTTGAATATCCAGACGGAGTTGGTTGACGTGTCGGACGGGTCGCAACTCTTGGGGGCGCAGTACAACCGAAACTCCTCGGACATCTTCGCCGTGCAAGATGAGATTGCGAAGGAGCTTGCGGGCAAGTTGCGACTGAGGTTGAGCGGCGAGGAGCGGGGTCAACTGACCAAGCGTC
>JANOGZ010000294.1:0-3729 GCA_031406255.1 Pyrinomonadaceae bacterium
GGTCGGTCCGTAGTCGCCCGACGATGTCGGGGTCCTCGACGAGGGCATAGCTGGCGCCCGGAAAGAGCCGGCGCAGGAGCGTCGTCTTGCCGCTACGGCGCGGCCCGGTCAGCAGCACGGCCGGAAACGACCGGGCGGCCGCGCGCACTCGAGCACCGAGCAGGCGATCTATATATCGCATGTGAGAATATTAAAACAACAGTTTATAATTCTCAAGCTCTTGCGGCAGCCGCCTCGCCTCGGCGGCTCAATCGGGCACGGGCAGGCCTTCTCTGAGGCAAGAATTGATTCTGCGCCGTCTTGCCACGCGGAGCGGGCCGTCAGCTTTGGCATCGACCTGGACACACCGCAGAAGGAGGGCAAACTCAAACTCCTCTACATCCGCCCCCTCGACCTTTCCGTGGATGAGACGGTGCGTGAAATCCTCGATGCGGTGCAGGAGATGGGCGCCAAGAGGCTGGTGATAGATTCGCTGGCCGGGTTTGAGATGGCGCTGGCTCCCAGTTTCCGCACGGACTTCCGGGAATCGCTGTACCGGATGATCGGCGCACTCACGAGAATCGGCGTGACGATCCTCAGCACCGTTGAAATTCAGGAGGTCTTTACCGGGTTCACCCTCAGCTCCTACGCGATCTCGTTCCTCAGCGACGACATCCTCCGACTGCGGTTCGTGTCGATCGACGGCCAACTCCGCAAGATGATGGTAGTCATCAAGATGCGTCGCAGCACACACAGCATTGACATGCGCGAATTCGAAATCACTCCCAAGGGTTTTGTCATCGGCGAGCGATTAAGGGGCTATCGCGGCCTGACCACCGGGGTTCCCGGGCCATGGAACGCCGAGCCGGGGGAAATCCAGGAGTTGCCGGACGAACACGAAAGTAATCAGTAGGAGTGCCATATGCGTGTGGAACGAAGATCAGTCACGGGGGAGCAGGCTTTCGACCTTGTGCGCCTCAGCCGGTTCTTTTCCGAACTTTCACCGCAGCCCATGGTCGCCGTTGAGGGAACGACGCACATCGTGCGCTACCTCAATGCCGCGTTCTCGCGCCTTGTCGGGAAGGAGGCAACGGAACTGATCGGACGCCCCTTCGTCGAAGCCCTGCCGGAAGGGGAGGAAAATGGATGTCTCTCGCTTTTCGACCGTGTGTATCGCACGGGAACGTCGGAGATTTTAGTCGAGCAGGAGCACTGCCACACGCCACCCGTTTACTGGTCTTATTCGGTGTGGGCAATACTCGGGGCGGACGAACGCCCGGTGGGGGTCATCATCCAGGTGACCGATGCGACAGAGATGGCGATCTTCCGAAGACAAGTGCGGGCGATGAACGAACAACTCCTGCTCTCCGCAACCCGGCAACATGAACTCACGGAAACCGCTGAGAGAGCCAACCGGCTCAAGGATGAGTTCCTCGCCACGCTCTCGCACGAGCTGCGCACCCCGCTGACTTCGATTCTCGGGTGGGCGGAGATATTAGGGAACTCCAAGCTCGACCCGGTGGCTACCTCACGCGCCATCGAAGTCATCCGGCGTAATGCACGGATACAAGTGCAGATGATTGACGACCTGCTCGATGTCTCGCGCATCATCATCGGCAAGTTGCGCCTGAGCGTGCAACCCGTCGACCTCGGCACCATCATCATCGCGGCGGTTGACGGCCTGCGCCCGGCGGCGGAAGCCAAGCATATACGTTTACAGTTGCAACTCGATTCTCCGGCGGGGCAAGTCTCGGGCGACCCTGACCGGCTGCAACAGGTGGCGTGGAATCTCATCTCGAACGCCATCAAGTTCACGCCGAAAGGCGGGCGCGTGCTCGTTCGACTGGCGCGCATCGAATCACATGTCGAAGTTACAGTCAGCGACACAGGCCCGGGCATCGCGCCGGAGTTTCTGCCGCACGTCTTCGACCGCTTCCGGCAAGCGGATGGGGCGACCACGCGAGCATTCGGCGGGTTAGGCTTAGGTTTATCGATTGTCCGTCAATTGATCGAATTGCATGGCGGGACGGTGCGAGTTGACAGCGCGGGTGGAGGTCTTGGCGCGACCTTCACTGTCAGTCTGCCATTGATGGCGGTGCGCAGTGCGGTAAGCGACACCGGGAGCGCGCAGCAGCCGGAGTTTAAGCCGCCGGAGAGAGAGTGCCCGCCAGGGCTTGATGGTTTACGTGTGCTTGTCGTTGACGACGAAGCGGACACGCGTGAGTTGCTGCAAATCATACTCGAAGGCTGCGGGGCGCGTGTGAGTATGGCAAGTTCGGCCGCCGCCGCACTGGAAGCGATAGCGGAAGAAGTGTTCGACGTTTTAATCAGCGACATCGGGATGCCGGGGATGGACGGCTATGCGCTGATCAGCGAAATACGCCAGCTTCCGGCGGAGCGCGGAGGAAGAATTCCAGCAGCGGCATTAACGGCCTACGCCGGAGTCCAAGACCGGATGCGAGTGCTCTCGGCGGGCTACCAGATGCACATTCCGAAGCCGGTTGAGCCAGCCGAGTTGATAACCGTTGTGGCAAGTCTTGCCGAGCGATACACCGTGCCTCTAGCTACTTAAGCGAAGATGAGGACATCGGGCGGATTCTCAATTTGAATATAATATTCATTCTATAAGGAGCCAGGGATGAGTGTAGACATAAAACAGAACGCAGACACGAATTCTACGGAGATCGACGAAGGGGTTGCAGCCGGACTAAATTCCGCAGCGGACACAAAGAACCGGAAAGCCGGTAATGGATTGGGCCAGGCGCTGAAAGAAGAGGGTGACACTAAAAAGCCGATCGATGAAAACCCTGTCGACGAATCTTCGACCCCGCTTTTTATGAGGGATGGCCCGGACGGGCGACTGGGAAATGCTCAAGATGAGAAGGATGAGACGGGAGAATAGCTAAAACGGGCGGCCAACGGAAAGCGGCCGCCCGTCAGGTATTACTCGCGTTACTCGTGTAGTGATTAAGGAGTGACCGCATCCTTGATCGCTCTACCCGTCTTCTTTGCGCCTTCCGCGGTCTTACTACCCACTGTTTTGGCGCCCGAAACGGCCATACCGCCGACATCCTCAGCTTTATCTGCTACCTCAGAGCCGACCGCTTTCGTTCCCCGACCGACCGCTTTCGCGCCTTTGACCGTTTGACCTGCGGCATCCTCGGCTTTGTCGCCGATGAAGCCGCCGACATCTTCGGTCTTATCCGCCACCGTTCTGGCCGCATCTTTCGTCACATCAACGGTCTTCCCGCCAGCGCTGACCAGCGCATCGCCGGTCGCATCGAGAGCTCTCTCCACGTCGTTCTCGGGAAGTTCCTTCACCGTCTGGTCGCGATAGTGGACGCGCGCCGTACGTCTGCCGTCGCGGTTTGTAACGACGACACGCTCGACGCGGCTGTTGGGATCTTTAAAGGTACGCGTTTCTGTTCTGACGCCGCCCGTTTCTTCTACGATAATCTCTGAATTATCTGGTGCAGTACGCGTCGCATCAGTCGTCGCGGCAGTAGAGGTCGTGGTCGTTGTCGTATTAGTGTTTTCAGTAACCGCTGTGTTGGTATTCGACGCAGTGTCAGTGCAGCCCGCCGCAACAGCGGATAACGCGAGGCCGCAAAGTCCGATGATAATTTTTTTACGCACGTGTGATCTCCTCCATACAGGGCAAAAGTTTAGATGGTTAGCGAACGCATCAACGCGCAACCGACGTGCCATGCGCCGCTTCACGACGAACGACGAACTAACGCTAAAAAACAC
>JANOGZ010000308.1:0-5135 GCA_031406255.1 Pyrinomonadaceae bacterium
GACGCTTGCGGCGACTCGCGGGCCGCACCACTCCTCACCCGTCCGGCAATAGACAACGCTTATTGCGTCATCTTGACAATAAACTTTTAGGGAAAACCACTGTTATTCATCGGCGCATTCGGGTATTCTTGGCGAAACGAAGGATACGTCTCTGGTTCGATTGATCCGAGAGCTATGAACTCCCGACACCTTTCGCTCCGCTTTATGCTGGTGGCCCTGTGCTGGCTGCTCTCCGGCGGCCACACAGTGCGACAGGTCCGCGCGCAATCCACCAATCCTCTCTCCAATGAGGAACTGGTGCGTCTCATCAATCAACTACCATCTCGCCCTGAGTTAAGAGATGAAATTGTCAGCGAGATACGACGGCGCGGCATCAATTTTCCGATGACCAACGGACTTCGCTCGCTGGTGGCGACCAAGAGCCGCAACGATGCCCTGCTGCGCCGAACGCTTGAGGAGGCCGAGCGGCGACGGAAGAACCCATCCTCATCGCGCTTGCCCTCCAAGTCGGAGGAGCGGGATGTCCTGGCACGGGCGCGCGCCGCCGCACTGGCTGCCGCGGAAGCGATGCCGGACTTTATCGTCAAGCAGCAGATCACCAGATCATATGCGTTCGGGGCGACGAAAAACTGGTCGGTCTCGGATCGTCTGACGATCGCCGTCAGCTATCGCGCCGGCAGCGGCGAGCGCTACAAGCTTCTTGCCGTTAACGGTCTTCCGGCCGGCGCCGACAACGAGGAGAACAAAAATTACGAAGAAGTCAAGGGAACAACATCGACGGGCGAGTATGTCTCGATGCTCGCGATGCTCTTCTCAGACGAGAGCAAAGCACACTTCGAGGCGGTTGATACTGACCTCTTACGTAACCGGCGCACGATCGTCTATGAGTATGAGGTCAAGAAGCGCAATTCAAAGCACACCATCAAGAATGGCTATCGAATCATTGGCACCGGTTATCGCGGGAGGCTGTGGATCGACCGCGAAAACTATCGCGTGTTGCGGGTTGAGGACATCGCCACCGACATCCCGGCCGACTTTCCGGTGACGGCGGCGAGCAGCCGCATAGATTACGACTGGGTGACGATCGCCGAACGGCACTATCTGCTGCCCTCGCGCGCCGAGCTCGAGTTGACCAACGTTCAGGGCTCGCAGATGATTCAGAACCGCAATGAGATACGATTCCGCGATTACCAGAAATATGGCTCTGAGGTGAAGATCATCGAGGAGGATATCTTCGAGGAAGAGCCGCCGCAGAAAAAGCCCTGAAGCACGAATCCGTCTTAGCCGTTAAGACGACGCGAGCCCCGTGTGGAAATTGTCCACACGGGGCTCGCGTCCGTAGTGGCGCCTTCAGAGCGAGGCGTCTCGGGTCGAGACGTCCTTCCTTTTTATCCTTTCATCTTATGCCCCGGCCTGTCCGGCGTTCTGCGCGGTGCTTGCGCCGGAGATGAATGGAGCATCGGTGGTGAGCGATTGATCAACGAGCTGTCGCTGCTCCATCTCGTGGATCGTATAGGAGCCGGTCGCCGGACTGGCCGACGCCGCGCGTCCGACATAGTAGGGCCGCTCGCACCCCTGCAATAGATTCATCAAACGCGGCTCGACGAAAGTCCACCCGCCCATGTTCTTCGGCTCCTCCTGCGTCCACACCAGCTGCGTCGCGTTCGGATACGTGGCGAAAATCTCGCGCAGACTCTTTTCCGGGAACGGATAGAACTGTTCGAGGCGGACGATCGCCACACGCCTGTCGCCGGACTTTTTCCGCCCCGCGCTAAGATCGTAAAAGACCTTGCCGCTACAGAGCACGATGCGCCGCACATCTTCGCGGTTCTGTATTTCGGCGTCATCCATCACCGGGCGGAAGCCCCCCGCCGCCAGCTCGTCGAGCGTTGAAGTCGCGGCGGGCAGGCGCAGCAGACTCTTCGGCGTCATCACGACGAGCGGGCGCGCCGACGCTTGTTTCATCTGCCGCCGCAGGAGATGAAAATATTGCGCGGGCGTCGTCGGGTAACACACCTGTATGTTGTTTTCCGCGCAGAGCTGTAGGTAGCGTTCGAGCCGCGCGCTCGAGTGCTCCGGCCCCTGTCCTTCATAGCCATGCGGCAGCAGCAGTACGAGGCGTGAAGTCTGCTGCCACTTGTCGACCGAGGGTGAAATGAACTGGTCGATGATGACCTGCGCGCCGTTTCCGAAATCTCCGAACTGCGCTTCCCACATCACGAGCGCATCCTGCGCGACCACCGAATAGCCATACTCGAATCCGACCACGCCCTGCTCGGAAAGCGAGCTGTCGAAGACCTCGACGAGCGGCCGCTCATTCGCGTCGCGCTTGAGCTCGGCGAGCGGCAGCCAGGCCCGACCGGTCTGCGTATCATAGAGGACGGCGTGGCGCTGGCTGAATGTGCCGCGGCCCGAATCTTGCCCGCTCAGACGCACGCGGACGCCTTCGAGCGCCAGCGAGCCGAACGCGCTCGCTTCGGCGAAGGCCCAGTCCATCGGCAGCGCGCCTTCGCCCATTTTCGCGCGGCGCGCCAACTGGCTGACCATCTTCGGATTGACGTTGAACCCTTCCGGGACGATCGCGATCTGACGCGCGATCTGAAGGATCATATCTGCCGCCACCCCCGTTTCAATAACCGCCGAGCCGTCTTCTTCTTCGATCGGCCGCGGCAATTCGCCAACCGGCGGCTTCTTCGCGACAATCTCCTTCGCGCCCGCGAGCGCGTTTTCGTAACGCCTGACGCGCTCCTCGATCATCCCCTTGACATCCTCTTCCGTCATGACGCCTTCACGCACCAACTGGCGCGCGTATTTTGTGCGAACGCCCTCGTGTGCCTTGACGCGCGCGTACATCAACGGCTGCGTGTAGCTCGGCTCATCGCCTTCATTGTGTCCGAGGCGGCGGAAGCCGATGACGTCGATGATGACGTCTTTATTAAGTTCCTGACGGTAATCGAGCGCGATCTGGAGGACGCGGTAGGCCGCTTCCGGGTCATCAGCATTGACGTGGAAGATGGGAAGCTGTGTCATCTTCGCCACATCGGTCGAATAGATCGTCGAGCGGCCCTGTTTCGGCGAGGTGGTGAAACCGATCTGGTTATTGATGATGATGTGGATGGTGCCGCCCGTGCTGTAGCCCGTAAGGTCGGCGAGATTGAGCGTCTCCATCACGACGCCCTGCCCGGCGAACGCCGCGTCGCCATGCAGCAGCACGGGAAGCGCGCGGTCGATCGCCTCTGCGCGCGGCGCGATCAGCGCATCCTGCTTGGCGCGCACCATGCCTTCGACCACGGGATCGACGAATTCGAGGTGGCTCGGATTGGGCGAAACCGTAAGCTCGATCTCCCGCCCGGCGGCCGTCTCGCGCGTGCCCTTCGCTCCCTGGTGATATTTCACGTCGCCTTCATCGGCCGGAAAATTCGGATGGACCGAGCCCTCGAAGGCCGTGAAGATGCGTTCGCAAAACTTCCCGACGACGTTGGCCAGCACGTTCAGGCGACCGCGGTGCGCCATGCCGAGCGTGATGTCTTCGACGCCCCGCGCTCCCGCCCCCTCGATCAATTGATCGAGCAGCGGGATGATCGTCTCGCAGCCCTCGACGGAGAATCTTTTCTGTCCGAGGTACTTCGTGTGAAGGAAGCGCTCGAATTGTTCGGCGGAAATCAATTTCCACAAAAGCTGCTTTTTGATCTCCGGCGAGATCGGCGGCGGCTCGGACTCCATTCGCTCCTGCAGCCAGCGCTTCTCCTCGAGGCTCTGGATGTGGCGATACTCGATCCCGATGCGGCCGCAGTAAGCGCGGCGCAGGAGTTCGAGAATCCCGCGCAGGCTGGCGCGCTCGACGCCGCCCAGGCCCCCCGTCACGAATTCTCGATCGAGGTCCCAGATCGTCAAACCATACGTCTCGATGTCGAGCTCCGGATGATAAAGCAACGGCAGCGCATGAAGCGGGTCGGTGTCGGCGATCAGGTGGCCGCGGATGCGATAAGCATTGATCAACTCGCGGATGCGCACCTGCTTCAGCATCTGCTCGCGTTCATGGTCGCCGCCGTGCTGCGCCGGATTACGATCAACCGACCAGCGCATCGGCCGATGCGGAATCTCGAGCGCGGCGAAGATGCCGTCATAGAAAGCGTGCTCACCGAGCAGCAGCTCATGCACCAACGCGAGGAAGGCGCCGGATTCCGCGCCCTGTATGATGCGGTGATCGTAGGTGCTGGAGATCGTCAGGCTGCGGCTGATGCCGAACTGGGAGAGGGCTTCGGGAGCCATCGCTTGATACTCGGCCGGATACTCGATCGCGCCCGTGGCGATGATCACCGACTGCCCGGCCATCAGGCGCGGCGTCGAAGCGACGGTGCCGATCGTTCCCGGATTGGTCAGCGAGATGGTCGTCTCCTGAAAGTCCGGAAGCTGCAGCTTGCCCGCGCGCGCGCGCTTTACCACATCATCATAGGCTCGCAGGAATTCCGGGAAACTGAGCGCCCCCGCGTTTTTGATATTCGGTACGAGCAGCGTCCGCGTGCCGTCCTTTTTGGCGAGATCGATCGCCACGCCGAGATTGACTTCAGGGCGACGGAGGCGCACCGCCGCGCCGTCCACCCGGGCGAAACCGTCATTGAGCTGCGGAAATCGTTCGAGCGCGCGCAGCACCGCGAAAGCGATGAGATGTGTGAATGAAGCCTTGCCGCGCTCGGTCTCCTGCAGGTGCCGATTGATGATGATACGGTTTTCTTCGAGCACCTTGACGGGGATGCGCCGGTTCGAGGTCGCGGTCGGAACGTCGAGACTCGTCTCCATGTTCTCGACGATCTTGAGCGCCGCGCCGCGAATCGGAGCCGCTTCGGCGGCGGTCGCCGGAGGCTTCGCGCTCACTACGGCGGCGGGCCGCGCCTCCTCCTGCGGCGGTGGCGGGGCCGTCGCGGCGGCACGGGTTTGCGGTGGCGACTGGACGGGGGCGGCGGGAGGCGTCTGCTGCTGTTGCTCGAGTTGCGAACTTCCCGTTTCATTCAGCAGTTCAGTCCGTTGTTGCAAATCGCAACGCGCTGAAGAAATCGGCGATTCGTTCGCCGCTCAACCACTAACAAAGGAGAAAAAAGATATGGCGTTGGTAACTACCGTCCCGATTGGCGGGG
>JANOGZ010000327.1:0-2149 GCA_031406255.1 Pyrinomonadaceae bacterium
TATTCTAAAGATTAATTTCCATTAAGTAAAATAGTTTGTAAAAATCATATCAAAATCATCCTACATCACGTACCACAACAGCTACATCGAGACGTGCTGGTGGATTCTCAAATCGCTGTGGGAGCGCGATCTCCTCTATGAGGATTACAAGACCACGATGCACTGCCCGCGCTGCAACACGAGCCTCGCCGATCACGAGGTCTCGCAGGGGATGCGTGAGGACGTCGACGACCCCTCGGTGTGGCCCAAGTTCCCCGCGCGGCGCGAAGACCTGACGGGCGCCGGCCTGCTGCCCGCAGACGAGACGAGGCCGGTCTCGTACCTCGCGTGGACGACGACGCCCTGGACGCTCGGGGCGAACACCGCGCTCGCCGTCCGCGGCGACGAGCGGTACGGCCTCTTCGAGTCGAGGGAAGCTTTCGCGTTGGAGGACGAGCGCACAGAGCTTTTCATCGCGGCGGTCGCCCTGGCCGATCGAGTGTTCGGCGAGGGCAACTACCGCGTCCTCACAACCTTCCGCGGCGCGCGCCTGGTCGGACTCGGGTACGAGCAGATCCTGCAGGGCCACACGCCCGAGACGGAAGATTTGTCAAAGGGGTTTCGCATCGTCGCCGACGAATTCGTGAGCATCGAGGACGGCACCGGCATCGTCCACATCGCTCCGGCCTACGGCGACCTGGAGGTGGGCCGGAAGCACGACCTGCCGACCATCTTTTCCGTCGACCTCGCGGGGAGGGTGTACCCCGAGGTCAAAGCGCCGGACTGGCCGGACGCGCGCGGCCCTTACAGTGGGATGTTCTTCAAGGACGCCGACAAGCACATCACTCGCGACCTCACCGCCCGCGGCCTGATGTACCGGCACGAGCGCGTCCGCCATGCCTATCCCTTCTGCTGGCGTGACGACTCGCCACTGCTCTTTTATGCCAAGACGAGCTGGTACATTCGCACCACGGCGGTCAGGGACAAGCTGTTGGGGAACAACCGGAAGATCAACTGGGTACCCGAACACATCAAGACCGGGAGGTTCGGCAGGTGGCTGGAGAACAACATCGACTGGGCGATCTCGCGCGAACGTTACTGGGGCACGCCCTTACCTCTCTGGGTGAGTGAAGATGGCGCTGACACAATCTGTGTCGGCAGCATCAGTGAGCTCGCAGCGCTGGCCGGGCGCGAACTGGGCGATCTCGACCTGCACCGCCCCTCCATCGACGAGGTCACGTTCCGGCGCGGGGGGCAGGTTTACAGGCGCGTGCCGTACACGATCGACGTGTGGTTCGAGTCGGGCGCGATGCCTTACGCGCAGTGGCACTACCCGTTCGAGAACCGTGAACGGTTGCCCGTAAACTTCCCCGCCGACTTCATCAGCGAGGCGATGGATCAGACGCGCGGGTGGTTCTATAGCCTGCACGCGCTCGCGACCCTGTTGACAGACCAGGGCGATCCAGCGAGCGGGCGGCCTCCGGGTTCGCTCGCCAGCGTCTTCCCGGAGACGTCCGCCTTCAAAAACTGTGTCGTGCTGGGCTTCATCAACGACGAGAAGGGGCAGAAGATGTCGAAGTCCAGGAAGAACACCGTCGATTCCTGGACTATCCTCAATGAGCAGGGCGCGGACGCGCTGCGCTGGTACATGTACGTCTCCAGCCCGCCGGACGCGAACAAGAGTTTCCACCCGCGGTTCGTCACCGAAGTGGTCAGAGACTTCCTGCTGCCGCTCTGGAACGTCTACAGCTTCTTTGTCATTTACGCCAATCTGGATGAGCCGGATCTGAAGACGCCCCTGGGCGTCGCCGAACGCCCGGAGATCGACCGCTGGCTGGTGGCCAAGCTTCACCGCCTGCTTGAGAAGGTGACGCGCGATCTCGACGACTACAACGTGACGGACGCCTCGCGCGCGATCGGCGACTTCGTCGTCAGGGATCTGTCGAACTGGTACGTGAGACGCAATCGGCGACGCTTCTGGAAGAGCGAGAACGATGTGGACAAACGCGCCGCCTATGTGACGCTGTATGAGGCACTGACCATCATCTCCAGGATTTGCGCGCCGATGATCCCCTTTATCACGGAGGCGATGTACAGGAACCTGATCCTCAATGTCGACCCCGAGGCCCCCGCTTCCGTGCATCTCACGGACTGGCCGGTGGCGGATGCG
>JANOGZ010000189.1:0-2601 GCA_031406255.1 Pyrinomonadaceae bacterium
GTTGTGACCCGGCGACCGTCCCTAATATTTTTCACATCGGCCCACCGCTGTCGCTGCCGTCGGCCCGCCCGCCTCGTTCTTGAACACTCGCACCATCGGGCGACGGCGCAGGCGCATCTCTCTGGCTATCGGGGACCCCGCTTTTCGTTTTTGCCGGGCTCTGCTTATCTTCCAGATCGCTCAAGGTCTCACTGCTAGTCGCCTGCGTGTGCCTGGTGTCGCCAGTCGCTTCAGCCGTATCGCTCCTCGCGCCTGCCGCAGGTTTTTGATCTCTTTTTTCGTTCACTTTGAATCCTCCCCTTTACAATAGTAAATAGATTGATGTCAGCAGCGACATGAGCGTCGCCGCATAGGCGCCCGCGAGCACATCGTCGGCCATGATACCAAGACCTGATTCGAGGGATTCGAGCCGGCGGATCGGATACGGCTTCCAGATATCGAAGATGCGGAACGCCAAAAAGCCCGCCACAACCGCCCAGAGGCCCGCATCCCACGGCACAAACAGAAAGGCGATCAACTGCCCCGCCACCTCATCGATCACGACTGCGCCCGGATCTTTACGTCCAAGCAGCGGTTCCGCGCGCGACGACGCCCAGATGCCGACGATGATAATGCCGATCAGCATGACGAGCTCGAACGTAGTACGAAACGCTTCGAGCGGCGGCAGGCTCCAGCCGCGCTGCGTCGCAAAGGTGAAAACCTCGTCGCTCGCGGCGCGCAAAAACAAATAAACGCCGACGCCGACGGCTGAGCCCCAGGTGCCCGGAGCAAGCGGCATATAACCGACGCCACATGTTGCGATGGCAAGCGCGAGAGTATCCCGCCCTGAACGCTGACGCCCCGGAGGTGCGACGAACGCACGCGTCACCCCCGGCGGGGAGAACTCGTCGCTCGACTCTTTAAGCGGGCGCATACGGTAAAGTTCCGGGTGGTAGACTTCAAATCGGCGGCGCGCGCCCGAATTTGAAACTCCGAGGTGCAAGCTTCGCTTAGATGATGCGGCCGACCAGATCATACTCCTGTGCTTCTGTGATAAGGACATCGACGAACTGTCCGGGAACGGGCGGTGCATATCCTTCCGGCGCATCGTTGATCAGCACGCAGCCGTCTATATCGGGCGCCTGCGTCTCCATTCTTCCCTGCCACAGCAAATCCGTCTCTTTCGCCGCCCCCTCAAACAACACGCGCACGGTGGAGCCAACCCGCGCCTTGTTACGCTTCAGAGAGATGCGCGCCTGTTCCTTCATCAACCGCGTGCGCCGGCGCGTCGCCACGCGCCCGTCAATTTTATCCGGCAGATGAAATGCCGGGGTGCCTTCTTCGTCCGAATACGTGAAGACGCCGACCCGGTCAAATTCCATGTGGCGAATAAAGCCGAGCAACTCCTGAAAATCTTCTTCTGTTTCTCCCGGAAAGCCGGTGATAAATGTCGTCCGGACCGCGATCCCGGGCACGCGCCCTCTCACGCGCTCGATCAATCGCTCCAGCATCGCGCGCGTGCCCCCACGCCGCATCAACTTCAAAACATTCCCCGAAGCGTGCTGAAGAGGCATGTCCAGATACTTCACGGCCTTCGGCTCGCTGGCGAGCACGTCTAAAAATGCGTCGCTGATGTGCGTCGGGTACGTATACATGACGCGCACCCACTCGAGGCCGTCTAGCGTTGCGAGTTGTCCCAGGAGATGCGCCAGGCCATCGCTCTGGCCCAGGTCTTCGCCGTAGCGCGACGAATCCTGCGCGACCAGGATAATCTCTTTGACGCCTTTCTCCGCCAGTTGTTGCGCTTCGCTCAGGACTGATCCGAACCGGCGGCTGCGAAAGTGGCCACGCATCTGCGGAATAAAACAGAAGGCGCAGGGCCGGTCGCATCCTTCGGCGATCTTGACGTAAGCGCTATAGCGCGGTGTGGCGAGCACGCGCGGCGTCGATTCATCATAGAGGTAGGTCGCGCTCTGGTTGCCGATCGAGATGACCGGGAGCGAGCGCGTGTTCGTCCGTTCATCGCATACCATTGTAATGTCATTTATCTGGTTCGTTCCGATGAAAGCATCAACCTCGGGAATCTCGGCGCGCAGTTCATCACGATAACGCTCGACCAGGCACCCGGCGACCACCAGACGCTGACAGCGCCCCTCTGTTTTCAGGCGCGCAGCTTCCAGGATCGCGTCAATGGATTCGCGCTTGGCGGCGTCGATAAAGCCGCACGTGTTGACAACGACCGTCTCCGCTTCGCTGGCGTCAGCAGTGATCTCATAACCCGATCGTTCGAGATGCCCCATCATCACCTCGCTATCCACCAGGTTCTTCGGGCACCCCAGGCTGACAAATCCTATTTTCTTCATAATATCCAGACGGCAATTGATGAATGATCACCGACGAATCCATTATGTGCGCAGGTTCGTCGCATATAATTCATTAACTTATCCTTTCTTCACATTGCTCTCCACTTCCATGCGCTGCAAGAACTCTTCTATTTCCCTATCCTCATTTGGCGAGAGCTGCTCGTCGCCATAGCGCACACGATGATATGCGCGTGTGATCATCAGGGCTTCCGGTATTCCGATCGCCGTTGCGAATTCCAGCGGCGTTTGATCTATTGCG
>JANOGZ010000379.1:0-1429 GCA_031406255.1 Pyrinomonadaceae bacterium
GTCGTCTTCAGGTTGTAGATGTATCCGCCAGAGCCGTCGAAGTTCGTCAAGCGGAAGTTGTCATCCGGGTTGGCGGTCCCCGCGTCCTCGGCCTCCTCGGGCGCGTAAGTGGAGATCAGCGAAGTGCCCAGCGCCGTCACGATGATGCTCTGTGACGACAGGTTGACGCCGTTGGCATCCGTGAGCTGCAGCTTGATAGGGATGAAGACGCTGGAGATCGAACCCGATTAAAGACTGATATTAATCTTCGAGACTGGAACTTATTTTTCCAGTCTCGCGCGGGCGCGGCCGAGGAAAGTGCGCATCATTTCGGTGACGCCCTTCTGCATCTCGGTGCTGAGGCGGCTTTCGCCGACCAGTCCGGCGAGCAGATGCAGCTCCCTGGCGTGCTGCCGGCGCAGCTCAACGCGCTGCATGATGCGAACCAGCGTGCTCTCCGCTGCACGCGGCTCGAAGGTGGCGGCATAACGCAGCAGATTCTTCTTCTCATGGGCCGCCGGCGACCACTCGATACGCTCCACACGATCCTCCGTCTGCGCGACGGTGAAAGCCTGCCGGATCGCGCCGAGCACCGGCACATCGGCGCGGATCAGCCAGCGCATCACGCCGCCGGCCTCCGCCGTGATCCGCTCGACGCCCGGCATCAACTCGACGAAGTTGCGCAGGTCGCTGAAGAAGGCGCGGGCGCGCTCGACGGTGGTCTTGATTTCGAGTTGCTCATCAAAAGCGGCTCTCACTTGAAACACTTGCTCACCTCGGCGGAAGCTCGGACGGAAACAGCGTAAAAGATGCCGGTCGAATGAAAATTTCCTGATACTAACGGATTCTGTGGTTCAGCATTGTAGTCCTCCTAAAGAGGAAGAGATCAAGAAATTTTCGAGCCGATTCTGATGATCGTAGAAACCGTTCAAATCAGCGAACGGCGAATGTCTGTCCGGGTCGTTTCGTCGTGATCTTGCGGAATAAGGGTGAAAGTTCCACAGCATCGCCATCGCTCTTAAGGAGAGTCGGGCGCCGGCCCGGCGAGAGATGAAAGTAGCGCATCGCTAAGAGAATGCGGTCTTGATAGGTCATGAGGCGGTCAACTCCGCTGGTCGTGCGCGGCGCATCGGCAAAAGCATCAGTCGGCACGTAATCGCTCGTCCGAGCGCACCGCTTCAAGACCATGAAGTCATCTCAAAACTAAAAAGTTAAGCGATTTTGCCAGGAAAAAGCATGATTGGTCTTTGAAAAAACCTGAGCTGGTGTCAAAACTCTTCTCCGCGGTGAGAGTTGATGAGCCAACGCAAAGCCTATCGTTCCGATCTCACTGATGCTCAATGGCAGCGCATCAAGCCTTTGTTGCCCAAGCCGCAACGCACCGGGCGCAAACCCATTAATGATCGTGAAGTCATCAACGGCATCTCAGCGGCGCGCACTTGCTCTGACA
>JANOGZ010000406.1:0-16161 GCA_031406255.1 Pyrinomonadaceae bacterium
AGCGCAACCGCAGACCCGTCGGAGGGCCGTCCGGAGCAGGATCGATAACGCCTCCTCAACGGACGCAGGTATTTCGTCTTTTCGTTTGAGAGGAGATTTTTCAAACTTCTTCATAGTGGACCTCGACGAGCGTCAGGCCGCACGCCGGAGCGGTGGCCCCGGCCAGCGAGCGCTCGCCGCTGGCAAGGGCCCGCCTGATCCGCGCACCATCGATTTCACCGCGGCCCACGGCGGCGAGCGTCCCGGCGATCGAACGCACCATGTAGCGCAGGAATCCGTCGGCGCTCGCCCTGATCTCGATCAGACGGCCGCGCCCGCGTGCGCTCCACCGCTCACCCACTTCGAGCCGGGTGATGGTGCGCACGCGTGTCCTCACGTCAGCGGTAGCGGAAGAAAACGCCCGCCAGTCGTGCTCGCCCACAAACGCGAGCGCGCACTGTTGCATGGCGCCAAGGTCTAAGGAGCGCGCTTCGTGCTGGGCGTAGCGCAGCCAGAAGGGCGACGCGACGGGAGCGTTGAAGATGCGGTAGCAGTAGGTCTTTCCACGCGCCGAGAATCGCGCATGAAAATCTTCAGGGACGACTTGCGCCTCGGTGATGCGTACATCCCGCGCGAGATTGCCGTTGACCGCCGCGCGCAACTTCGACGGGACGATCTCGCGACGCAGCTGCACGCTGGCGACCTGCGCCTCGGCATGCACGCCCGCATCGGTTCGCCCCGCGCCATGAACCACCACCGGGCCACCCTCGATCAGGGAAAGAGCGCGCGTCAATTCGCCCTGCACCGAACGCAGCTCTACAGCCTGCATTTGCCAGCCATGAAAGTCTGTTCCGTCATACTGGATCGTGAGGCGATAGTTCATAAATGCAGTGATCGGTGGTCAGTGGTCAGTGGTCAGTAGGCAACCAGTGCTTTTTCTGACCACTGACCACCGGCCACTGTCCACTGCTTCTCATTCATCATTTGCTTTTCTACTGCCCGGCTTGATCGCCGGTTCACCGCGCGCGCAGGCCGCGCAGACGGAGGGCGCGACGGCCGGGAAATCGAGCGTGGCGAGCGCAATACGCGGCACGCCGATATCGGCGCGCCCGCCGGAGCGATCAATGATCGAGGCCGCCCCGACCACGCGCCCCCCGGCCGCGCGCAGCGCCTCGGTCGTCTCGCGGGTCGAGCCGCCGGTCGTGATCACATCCTCAACGACGACGACGCTCTCGCCGGGCCGGATATTGAAGCCGCGTCTGAGGGTCATGCGCCCCCCTTCGCGCTCGGTCCAGATGGCGCGCGCTCCGAGCGCGCGGGCCACTTCATAGCCGATGATGATGCCGCCGATGGCCGGCGTCGCCACCGTCATGATGCCCTGCGAGCGATAGTGTTCGGCGATCGCACGGCCAAACGCTTCGGCCTCGGCCGGATGTTGAAGAACGAGCGCACACTGCAAATAGAGCGTGCTATGGAGGCCGCTGGAGAGCACGAAATGGCCTTCGAGCAACGCACCGGTCTGCCGGAATCTATCGATTACTGCTTCTGCTCGCATAACTCCTCGAATCCATGCGCACCGGGCGCGTGCTACAATGCCTCTGATGACGAACGCTTCACGCAACCTCGTCTCTGATTCAACGCTTGTGCAGGAGGCCGTCGAGATGCTGCGCCTCCATGACGGACGGGCGTCGGTTGAAATCGTTGCCGAAATCGTGCTGCAACTCCCGGAACTTGATCACACGTCAGCGGAGCTGATCATCTCCGAATTCATTAAAGACGATTCACGGCTGCGCCTGGTGAACGGTCATATCGAACTCATCTGCGAAGACACCGAGTGTCGCGCGCTCAGCGAGACGGACTTCGTCGTCGTCGATGTGGAGACGACCGGAGCCAAAACACCGCAGTGTCGCATCACCGAGATCGGCGCTTATCGTGTCAGTCGGGGTCGTATCGTCGCCGAGTTTCAGACGCTGGTCAACCCGCAAACGAGGATTCCTCCGTTCATCGTTCATCTGACGGGAATTACCGATGAGATGGTGCGTCGGGCGCCCGTCTTCAGCGAAGTGGCCGCCGACTGGCTACGCTTTGCCGATACGGCTGTCCTCGTCGCCCATAACGCGCCCTTCGATGTGCGTTTTCTCAATCATGAGATCGCCCGCGTTTTCCCCGGCCGCCGGATGGGCAACGCTCACCTGTGCACCGTTTCGCTCTCGCGCCAGATCATGCCGGAGCTTCCCAATCATCGCCTGCACACGATCGCCGAACATCTCTCGATCGTCATCGAGAACCGGCATCGCGCCTGGGGCGACGCGCGCGCCACCGCCGAGATATTTCTCCACATGCTCGATCTTCTCGACCGTCACGGCGTCCGCGATCTCGGCCAGGCGCGACGATTCAGAAGAAAAGACGGGCGCCTCACGGCAAAGAGCAGATGACCGGACAACACATCGTTGCGCAGAACAACCAACCCCCGTCACATTGAAAGTCGCGTCAGAGGGCGGCGACCAGTCTTTCCAGTTCTTTCGTGATGAGCGCCGGCTCGGACGAGCTCGCGAACGTCACCGGCGCGCCGAACGTCACGGACAATTTTCCGGGCCCGGCGAAGACTCTCCGGCCCTGCATTTTGAGTTCGTACAGACCGCCGAGCCTCACGGGTACGACCGCGACGTGCAGGTTCGCCGCGAGGAGGCCCGTGCCGGTCTTAAAGGAATTCATGTGTCCTTCATTACTTCGCCGGCCCTCGGGAAACACGAGAACGCTGTAGCCGCGATCAATCGTCTCGCCCGCGAAGGCAAAGCTGCGCCGGAAGCCGCTCTTCTGTGGTAACGGAAAGACATTGAAGAAAGCGACGACCGCCAGGTATTGCGCGCGCCAGCGCAGGCGCGTCCACAGCTTGACGGTGGCGGGCGGGTACCGCCAGTCGCGGAGCATCTCGCCATCCATCGCGATCGCCAGTCTTCTCTTGAAGCGTCCCGGCAGCGCGGCGAGAATCAGCGCCTGGTCCGCCAGCGAGACGTGATTGGCCACGAAGAGGACCGGCCCGCGTAAGCCTGCGAGTCGCTCGCGCCCGTAGACGCGCGCCCACCCCAGCAGATTTGTCACGGGTAAGATGACGCCGTAGAGAAACACGATGCGCGCCCATGTCACGGGAAAACGCTGCGTCCACTCCGGGTACGGATAAGGCGCGGGCGCGCCCCCCGACATCCGGTCATGGATGATCCGCTCGACCTCGCCCAGGGTGGTCGCGGCGGTAAACGCAATGTCATCGATCTCGATCTGATAGCGATCCTCGAGCGCGCTGAGGAGCTCGACCCGGCCGAGCGAATCGAGTTTCAGGTCGGTCGCCAGATTAGCCGTCTCGTCCGTCGCCGAAGCGTCGCGCTGACCGCTGATGCGCGCGATCAGAGAAAGCACCTCGGCTGAGGAACGCGCGTCGACAGATGAAGCGCTATCTTCATTCTTCATCCGCTCGCTGACCGTGGCGGCCACTTCGCGTTTGAGAACTTTCTGCGTCGGCGTGCGCGGAAAGTCATTTTCCCGCCAGAGCGTCCAGTGGCGAATCTGTTGATGCGGCGCGAGACGTTCGTTGACGCAGGTGACGGCGCGCGCCGGATCGGCCCCCGCATCGCGCATAATCAACACGGCGAGCGGCTCGGGCCCGCGCGGCCCCTCGTGCGCGATGACCGTGCTCAGACGCACTTCGGGTTGCTGGTTCAACGCGGCTTCGAGGTCTTCCGGGTAAATATTCAAACCCGCCGCGGTGACGATCACATCTTTCTGCCGACCTTTGAAATAGAGATTGCCCGCGCTGTCCAACTCACCGATGTCGCCGGTGCGCAGCCAGCCGTCAACGGTCGGCGCGGGCTGAAGCTGGCCGTTCCAGTAGCCGGGTGAGACGCTTTCGCCGCGCACCATGATCTCGCCGTTCTCGTCGAGTCTGACTTCGTGGCCGGGCAGCGTCTTACCGATCGAACCGCGACCCAGCTTGAACGGATGGTTGACGCTCACGAGCGATGCGGTCTCAGTCATCCCGTAGCCCTGCACGACAGCGTAGCCGAGGCGTCGCCAGAATGTTTCCGTCTCTTGCCGGAGCGTCGCCCCGCCCGACACAAACGCCCAGAACTTCCAGCCGAAGCGCTTGTGAATCTGCCGAAAGGCCCACCAGCGTCGCAGGTAATGCCATTTGTCGGCGGCGCCGAGCGCACGATGAAAGTATTCCAGGCGATTGCGCGCGAGCAGCTCGCGTTCGATGTGTTCGCGCAGCGTATCGAGCAGACGCGGGACGGTGACGATCACCGAGATGCGCTCTTTGCGCGCCGTATTGATGATCTCCGCCGGATTGAGCGCATCCTCGAAAAAGACTTCGCCGCCGAGCAGTTGCGGCACGAAGATGCCCATAAATTGCCCGAAGACATGGCTCAGCGGAAGCAGATTCAGGAAGCGTACCGGATGCACCAGCCGCTCCCAGCGCAGATATTTCGCGATCTCTCGTTCGAGCGGCGCGAGATTCGCGAGCAAGTTGCGATGCGTGATGATGACGCCCTTCGGCTCGGCGGTGGTGCCGGAGGTGTAGATGATCTCGACGATCGCGTCACCGGTGGACTTTTCGGCCTCGTAACTGGTCGAACTATGCTGGCCTAAGGCAGCATCGAAATTTTCTATCAACAGGATCGGCACATCCAGCGTGATGCGGCCCGAAATATCAGCGCTTGTGACCAGCAGCTTCGCTGCGGTCTGTCGCGCGACGCGCGCGGCGAAATCGGGCGTGCTCTCGACATCGAGCGGCACGACGATCACGCCGCGCAACAGGCAGCCGAAAAACGCCGCCACCCATTCGGGACAGCTCCGGGTCCAGAGCAGAACGCGGTCGCCTGTGGCGATGCCGCGCCGTTCGAGTTCACGCGCGAACCTGTCGGCGGTCGTCGCGACGCGCGCGTAAGACCAGCGAATTGTTCGCAGGTCGCGGCGCGAAACAAAGGCGCTCGCGGCGCCGCGCGCGGCGTAATCTTCGAGGAAGCTGATGATTGTCTGTCGCGTCATTGGAGCAGCGAGCGTTAGATGCCGGCGTCGCCAAAAGTTGTTGGCGACTATTGGCGGCGGCGCCCGCCTTTAGCTGACGGCTGCCTTGCGACGCTGCAAAAGGCTTCGTCCGACGAAGCCGATGATGAGCAGCACGGCGAGGCCGATGCCAACCACCGGATAATATTCGGCGAGCATGTCTTTGGCGCGCGCGCCGTAATGCGCGGCCAGATATCCTTCCAGCACAAAACGGAAAGCGCGTCCCGCGGCAACCGCCAGGGCGAAGCGCACCACGCTCAGGCGAAAGACACCCGCCGTGACGACAAATAATTTGAAGGGAAAAGGCGGCGGCAGAACGGCCGCGATGAGCACCGCGAGGACATCATAACGATCCACCAGTTCTTTGACGCGCGCCTGCTTGGCCGGCGAAAAACGCGCGAGCGCACGCCGCCCGGCGCGGCGCGAAATGTAGTAGAGGATCACGCAGCCGAGGGTCGAGCCGAGGGTCGCCGCCGCCGCATAAAAGAGCAACCAGCCGGGCCGCGCCGCGGCGAGCAGAATCATCACCGCATCGGGGCCGCCCGGCATCGGGATCAGCGCCGAATCCAGCAGCGCGACGGCAAACAGTCCGAACGGGCCGAAGGCGAGCAGATACTGTGAAACCTGATCGAGGCCGTTCGTGATCTTGCGCCAGAGCCACTTCACAATAAACCAATCATCCTTTCACCAGGCGCTTCAGCGCATTTACCGCTATTGAGTGGAGGTCGGATGCGCGTCCTTCTCCGGCGACGGCAGCGCCTCATTGTTGCCCGTCGAAGCACCCGCCGAAGTCAGCGCCGGGGGCGTCTCTGGCGCGCTCGCGCGAAGTCTTCCGGTGATGCGATTCCAGGCGACGTAAACCATCACGCCGATAATACAGAGCGCCGCGGCGACGCTCAGTATCACCAGCCCGTTATCTTTGAGAAAGATGACGACGCGCTTGCCATAGAAGACCGCCAGCGTCCCTTCCACGTAATAACGGAAGCTTCGTGCGATCATGATCGTGAGCACGAAACGCCAGCGCGGGTATTCGAGCGCGCCGGCGGTCGCCACGAAAATCTTGAACGGCATCGGCGGCGGCAACAGCGCCGGAATCGCCAGCGCGAGCACTCCGTAGCGCGCGTAGGCGCGCTCGACCCGCTCGATGTGCTCGGCGCGGAAGCGGCTGCGCATCACGGCCTGCCCGCCGCGCCGCATGATCGTGTAGAGCAGCATGCAGCCGAGCACCGAACCCGCGGCGGCGAACAGCGGGAAGTAAAAGGCCGCCGACGGGTCGCTGTAGCAGCGCGCTACGACAAGGTAATCATTTATTTCGGGGAGCGAGAGCAGCGAAGAATCGAGCGCGCCGATGATCACCATCGCGGGCGCGGCGACATAGATGGGCACGTCAACGATAAACCGCTGAAGCCATTCGGCGGCGGCGCGTAACCAGTCGAACATACTCTAAGTCTAAAGTTCAAAGTCCAAAATCCAAAGTCGTCAGCGTAGTTTAGACTCTGGACTTCAGACTTCAGACGTTGGACTGGCTATTTGACCGGAGTGAAGACGCTCGGGGTGTCGTAGGTCACGCCGAAGGTCACGCCGGAGCGCGGGCTGAAATCGGTCAGGCCGGCGATCCCGGCGAAATCGAAGCGCAGGCCGGAAGCTTTGAGCTGGATGCCGAGGCGCGCTTCCGATTGCGGCTCGGTGCCGAGCGGCGCGCCGCCGCGCCGTGTGTTGGCGCGACCATTAACCTCGCCCGCGATGTTGAGCTGATCGTTGACGCGATAAATGCCCGCCAGCCCGTAGAGCAGGACATCATTCTGGGTAAAGGGTCGGGTCGGCGCGGTCAGGATCGCCACTCCCAGATTGCCGAACGTATTGAAGCGTCCATCACCGCCAAATTTTTTGCCGATCAGAATCATGCCGAAAGCATTGGTCTGATTAACCCCGATGCCCCGCGTCTCATTCGAGTTCGGCAATTGCACGCCGAAGCGGAAACCGAGCGAGGGCGCGCGGCGCGTCTCGTTTCTGAGCTTGATCTTGGTCGCGAGCGAGAAATCGCCGGTGTCATTGGTCGAATTCATACCGGGCGCGAAGCCGCGCGGGATCGGCGCTGAAGGGGAGGCCGAGTTGATGCTCAGGAAATTACGCGCGACGCCTTCCAACTGGAATTCCACATTCGGCGAGAGGCCGATATTGATGCCGATCACACCGATGCGCGTCAGATCGCCGGTCAGTCCGGAGGCGGGAAACTTCGCGTTCTGAAGAAAATCGAGCCCCACTTCGATCCGCGCGCTGCCGGGCGGCAGGACATCCACGTCTTCGGTCAGGAGGGGCCTCTGCTGTGCATGTGACAGACCGGCGCCGGCGAGCCCAAGCAAAACGGCGCAGCAAAAGTTAAAGAGAGGGATGCGATAAAACGACATCATCAAGTGATCGTCCCTTTCGAGAAAGGCCGCGCCCGAGCAAAGGCGGCAAACGGCCGGACGTTAAAACGATGCGCGGATTGTAATGCCCGGCGGGGGAGGCGTCAAACGAAGGGCGGAAATTTTTCCGGTGAGCCTGACACCTTCAATCCCGCTTTCGCCGACGCAATTTTGCTTCTCGGTTTTCGTTAAAACCGAAGCCCCGGCGTTTCCACCGGAGCTTCGGTCATACTGTACGGAATTAACGGGCGTTAAATTCCCTTCCTATTTCCCTTCACTTTCCGTCAACTGCTGCTGTCTGACCGCGGCGGCTCCAAGCAGCCCGCCCATTCCCATCGACTCGACCGCCGTGCTCGGCACGAGCATCAATGCCCCCTTCTCCTTCAATCCTTCATAGAGCATGTTCATCGCGCGCAGGTGCAGCGCCGTCGGATTGCCTTGATAAGACCGTGAAGCATTTTCGAAGAGATGCGCGATCTCGACTTCGGCCTGCCCGAGGATGATGCGCGCCTGCTTCTCACGCGCGGCTTGCGCTTCCCGCGACATCGCATCTTGCAACGATTCGGGTATCACTACGTCACGCATCTCCACCGATTGCACCGTTACCCCCCACGGGTTTGAACGCTCATCAATCAACTGTTGCAGCTCTTCTTCGATCCGCTCTCTTCCTCTCAAGAGGTCGGTCAGCGAAGTTCGACCGATAATATCGCGCAGCCCCGTTTGCGCCGCCCAGCTCACCGCCTGCGGATAGTCCTGCACTTCGAGCGCCGCTTTCTCCGGGTCATAAACCAGCCAGAAGAGTACCGCATCGACATTGACCGGCACCGTATCGGAGGTCAGGGTCTGCTCGGCGGCGAAACTCGTGGTGATGATCCGCTGATCGATCCAGGCCGAGATCGAATCCATGAGTGGCACGACCCAGAAGAGACCCGGCCCACGCAGCCCTCTGTAACGGCCGAGCCTGAGCACAACGGCTCTCTCCCACTGCTTCGCGATCTTCGGCGACTGTGCCAGCAGCAGGCCGAGAAGCGCACCCGCGATCGCGCCGATCGGATTGCCGCTGACGAATGTCACTCCCGCGCCGAGCGCCAGCGGAACGAGAAAAACAATCACGGCGACGACATTCACGCGCGGCATGTTTTGTAGAGAGGGATTATTCTTCGTCTGAAGAATTTCTGTATTGCTAGCCATGGGTTCCGGTCTCCTTTTTGAGCTTGCCCGAGAGGTATTCGAGAACCTCTCGAGGCGAAAATCCGAGGCTTGCGGCCTCCGTTAAAAAGCGATCAGAGAGCGCCGACAGCTCGCGGTCGCGGTCGCCCTGGCGGGCCGCTTCAAAGTGTCGCGCGCGCACGAAAGTTCCGACGCCACGACGCGTCTCAACAATCCCGCTGCGCTCCAGTTCGGCGTATACTTTGGCCACTGTATTTGCATTGACGCGCAGCTCGACCGCCAATTGACGCACCGTCGGCAATTGCTCGCCCAGTTTCAGGCGGCCCGTCGCGATCGCAAATCGAATCGCCCGCGCCAGCTGGGCGTAAAGCGGCATCGGGTCGCGGGCATTGATGTGGAACAAATCACTCATTTCACCATTGTACTACGACAATAGTACAAGATGGGTTTCATACATTCAATAAAATCGCCTGGCTTCGAAAGTTTTGCCGATAATGGAAGAAAAGGAGGGAGGGCTTCGTCTAATAGTTGATGTTGCGGAACAGGCGGAGGAAAAGATGGAGCAGCGCGCCATAATGAGCGACCGCGAAACCGGTGAGCAGATCATCGAGGCTTGCCAGAAGGGCGACAGAGAGGCTTTTCGTCTTCTTTATGAAGCCCACAAGAATCGCGTCTACTCGACGGCGCTTTACTTTTTTGGCGGCGATGAAGCGTCGGCGGCGGACATCACGCAGCAGGTCTTTCTCAAGCTCTTTACCAAGATCGAACAATTTCGCAGCGAGGCTGAATTCACGACCTGGCTGTACCGCCTGGCCGCGAACGCCTGCATTGACGAACAACGCAAACGCAGCCGCTTCAGCTTCTTCGGAGACGCCTTCGAGATGCTCAACGTGCGGGAGAAGAAATCTCAGGAGGAGCAGTTCATCCGCATCGAGATGGCGGAAGCGGTCAAGCAGGCGGTCGCCGCGTTGCGGCCGAAACTGCGCCTGGCAATCCTGCTCAAATATTTCGAGGACCTTTCGTATGAGGAAATGGCGGCGGTGCTCGGCTGTTCCAAAGGCACGGTGGCCTCGCGGCTCAATCGCGGCCACAAGATTCTCGCGCGGCGTCTCGGACATCTGCGCGAAACGCTCGTGAGAGGGGAGCAATAATCAAACGATGTACGGTAAGCATGTGACAAGAGAGCTTTCCGCTTACTGCCACGGTGAGCTGCCGACCGCTGATTCGCGTCGTGTCTCCGAACACTTGCTCGGATGCAGCCGGTGCCGGAAAGAATTCGAAGCGATCAAATTCGGCGTTCGCTTAGCCGAACACCTGCCCCGCAGTGCGGCGCCAGACTCCTTATGGGAGAAGATCGAAGCGTCGCTGCCGAAGAAATTCGCCGCACCGTCTGCTATCGAGCCCCGCCAGCGGCGACGCTTCACGCTTCCCTTCACAGATCTGGCTTTCGCCCTTACCCGGGGGTGGCCGCGCGCCGCCGCGGCGAGTTTCGCCGCGCTGCTCCTCGTCGGATTCAGCGCCGCCCTGTGGTATTACGTCCGCCCCTCGGGCTCCGCGTGGGAAGTGGCGAGCCTCGCCGGCGCGCCGACGATCGGTTCCGAGCGTGTCAGTAAATCCGGCCGTCTCGCCGTCGGCGAGTGGCTTGAAACCGACACTTCCTCGCGCGCCAGGATCAACGTCGCCAACATCGGCCAGGTGGAGATCGAGCCCGGCACGCGCGTCCGACTCGTCGAGACGCGACTGACCGAACATCGTCTCGAACTGGCGCGCGGTCGCCTGCACGCACTGATCTTCGCGCCCCCACGCCTCTTCTTCGTCAATACGCCCTCGGCCGTCGCGGCCGATCTCGGCTGCGCTTACACACTCGAAGTTGATGACCGGGGCCGAAGTCTGCTGCATGTTACCTCCGGATGGGTCGCGCTCGAGTTGAATAATCGTGAATCGATCGTGCCGGCCGGCGCCGCCTGTGAGACGCGGCCCCAGTGGGGCCCGGGAACGCCCTACTTTACCGACGCCTCGGAGACATTCCTGCGCTCGCTGCTGCAATTTGATTTCGAGGGGGGCGGCAGCGCGGCGCTCGCCGCAGTGGTGGCGGAAGCGCGCGCGCGCGACACGCTCACGCTCTGGCACCTGCTTTCGCGTGTTGCTGAGGCGGACCGGAGCCGCGTGTATGAGCGCCTCGCGCGCCTCGCGCCGCCGCCCGCCGGCGTCACGCGCGACGGCGTGCTGCGTCTTGATCAAGAGATGCTGAACGCCTGGCGCACTGCGCTCGAATCCGTGTGGCTCCAGGAGAGCGCGCCGGCGCTGCGCAAAGCATGGCGGAGTATCTGGAAATAACCAGCGGTGGCACCGCAACGGAGGCGCGTAAAACAGATGAAAAGGATACTGAAGTGGACGGTCGCGGGCATTGCTCTTCTTTTTGTCGCGGCGCAGTTTGTCTGGCCCGCCCGGGGGACCAATCCGGCGCTTGATCCGACGCGAACGATCGAAGCCCGCGTTCACCTTCCGGCGGAAGTAGACGCGCTTCTCGAGCGCTCCTGTATGGACTGCCATTCGCATCAGACGCGCTGGCCGTGGTACAGCCGTGTCGCTCCCGCCTCCTGGTTTGTGACGGATCATGTGACGCACGGCCGCACGCATCTGAATTTTTCCGAGTGGGCGCGCTATGACCGGGAAGACACCGACTTTCTGCTGCATCACATCTGCCAGACGGCGAAGAGCGGCACGATGCCGCTCGCTTCCTATCTGAAGCTTCACCCGCAGGCGAGGCTCTCCGATGAGGAGATACGCACGCTCTGCGATTGGACGAGCGCCACCCGCCGACACCTCGCCTATCGCTTTCCGGGGGGACAGGCCACACCATAAAGGCGCGATCCCTCTTCTGTGCTACCATTGCCCGCATCTCGGAGAGCTTCTGACAGCCACGGCGCGTGCGGAAGTTTTCTCGACACCAGCGTCAGAGCGGCGGCGTTTCTACTCTTATGGTGGCGACGGCACAGAAACCCTTTCTCATCGGCGGCGAATGGCGCGCGACCGAACAACAGATCGAAGTACGCGCGCCGTTTACGGGCGAGTGCCTGGCGCGCGTCTCTGTGCCGACGCGTGAAGATGTCGCGGAAGCGATCGCGCTGGCTTCGAGCGCCGCCGCGGAGATGCGCGCCCTGCCGCGCTTTAAGGTCGCCGAAGGGCTCGGCCGCATCGTCGCGCAGATCACCGCGCGGCGCGAAGATTTCGCCCGCACGATCGCCGCCGAAGCATGCAAGCCGCTCACCCAGGCGCGCGTCGAAACGGATCGCGCCATCTCGACCTTCACCTTCGCCGCCGGTGAGGCGCGCCGCTTCGCGGGCGATGTCGTGCCGATCGACGCGCTCGGCGCGACCGGCATCAACCGCACGGGCTGGACCGAGCGCGTCCCGCGCGGCATCATCTTCGGCATCACGCCCTTCAACTTTCCGCTCAATCTCGTCGCCCACAAGGTCGCGCCCGCGCTCGCCTCGCGCAACGTGATCATCGTCAAGCCGAGCCCGCGCACGCCGCTCACCGCGCTGCTGCTCGGTGAAGCCTTTATGGAAAGCGGCCTGCCCGGGGGCGCGCTCCAAATCCTGCCGATGGAACTCGACGCGATCGACCTGCTGGTGAAAGATGAGCGCGTCGGGATGATCTCCTTTACGGGAAGCGCCGCCGTGGGCTGGCGCCTGCGCGAGCGCGCGGCGCGTAAAGCCGTCACGCTCGAACTCGGCGGCAACGCGCCCGTGATCGTTGATGAAACGGCGGATATCGCCCACGCGGTCGAGCGCTCCGCCGCCGCGGCCTTCTCCTACGCCGGGCAGGTCTGCATCTCCGCGCAGCGCCTTATCGTGCATCAGCAGGTGGCCTCGGAATTCACCTCTCAACTCATCGAGCGCGCACGCCGCCTGCGCACGGGCGACCCGCTCGACGAAACGACCGAGCTTTCAAGCATGATTGACGAGGCGGCCGCCGCGCGCGCCGTGAGCTGGATCGATGAAGCCGTGCGGGCCGGCGCACGCCTCCTGTGCGGAGGTCGCCGTGACGGCGCGCTGCTCGAAGCGACCGTGCTTGACGGTGTGCACAGCGAGATGCGCATCTGCGCTGAGGAAGTTTTTGCCCCCGTCGCCACGATTCAGCGATTCAGCGAGTTTCACGAAGCCATCGCCGAGGCCAATAACACGCGCTACGGTTTGCAGGCGGGCGTCTTCACGCGCGATCTGGGACGCGCGCTGCTCGCTGCCCGGAAGCTCGAAGTCGGCGGCGTGATCATCGGCGATGCTCCCGCTTTTCGCGTCGACAATATGCCCTACGGCGGCGTGAAGCTATCGGGCGCGGGGCGCGAAGGCGTGCGCTATGCGATGGAAGAGATGACCGAACCCCGCCTCGTCGTGATCGCCCCGCCACCCTGAGATGTCTTCACCATGTGGCGCACAAAGCTCTACTTCACATATGATGTCCCACGCCGGATCCCGAAACTGCCCATCCCTTTTAATTAGGTTTCAGTATGAACAAGCATCTCGCTGCCGTTTCCCTCTCCGTTGTTTTGCTGCTCGCGCCGGTCGTCTCCGGGCGATACGTTCTGCGCGCCGCCCGACAGCAAACGCCGGCCGCGAAGACGGCCGCGCCGCTTCATCTCGCCGGTCTTCGTGATCGCGTGACCGTTCGGCGTGATGAGCGTGGCATTCCCTACATCGAGGCCGCAAACGAAGACGATCTTTATTTCGTGCAGGGATATGTCACGGCGAGCGACCGGCTGTGGCAGATGGATTTGCTGCGCCGCACGGCGCGTGGCGAGCTCTCGGAGATTTTCGGTAATCGCACACTCGAAGAGGACAAGCGGCGGCGCATTTACGGCTTCGGCGCGCTGGCCGACGGGATGCTGGCGCGCTCCTCGACCAGAACCCGCGCCGTGCTCGAAGCTTACGCGCAGGGCGTGAATGCCTTTATCGCGTCTCTCAATAAAGAGACGCTGCCCCCGGAATTCCTTATCCTGCAATACCAGCCGCGCCCGTGGCAGCCGTCCGACTCGCTCGTCATCGGGAAGAATTTTGCCGAAGTGCTCGCGCGCCCCTGGTCGGCGGACATTTTGCGGGCGGCGCTCGATGATCTTCCGCCGGAGAGACGTGAAGCGCTCTTGCCCGAGACCTCTCCGCTCGACGTCCTGGTCGTCGGCAGCGATCCCGGCAACACGAACAAAAAAAGGCCGGCGGCTCTTCCGCGCGCCGATTACCCGCCCCCCATCGCGGACGCGCCGGGCACGCTTCGTGCGCTCTCGCAACTGACGGAGACGATGCGACGCTCATTCGAGCGCATCGGCCTTTATGCCGAGGATCACGCCGCGAGCAACAACTGGGTGGTCGCCGGCCGGCGCACGGCTTCGGGCAAGCCGCTGCTCGCCAATGATCCGCATCTCTCTCCGGGCGCCCCCCCGATCTGGTACATGACCCACCTGCGCGCGCCGGGCATCGAGGTGGCGGGCGTCACCGCGCCGGGCGCGCCCGGCATCATCCTCGGTCACAACGCGCACATCGCGTGGGGCGCGACGAATCTCGGCCCCGACGTGCAGGACGTCTACATCGAGAAGTTTGATCCGGCCAACCCGCGCCGCTACATGACGCCCGGAGGCTGGCGTGAAGCGGAAGTGCGCCGTGAAGCGATCAAAGTCCGCAAGAGTTTCGCCGACATGACGTCAGAGACGGTAACGCTTGATGTTACGGTGACCCGCCACGGCCCCATCGTCTTCGAGAAGGATGGCCGCCGCTACGCGCTCCGCTGGACATCACTCGATCCGCAGGCAGTTGAGTTTGAAGCTTTCCATAGTATTAATCGCGCGCGCAACTGGGATGAGTTTCGCGCCGCGCTCAAGCAATACGAAGGTCCAACACAGAATTTCATCTACGCTGATGTGAATGGTCACATCGGTTATTACGGCGCGGGCCGCATCCCGCTCAGGAAAAGCGGCGATGGCAGCCTTCCCCTTGATGGCGCGACTGACGCCGGCGAATGGGTCGGCTTTATTCCGTTCGAGGGATTGCCGCACTCCTACGATCCGCCGTCAGGCATTATCGTGACGGCCAACAGCCGCATCGTCGGGCGGGATTATCCGTATCACCTCGCGCACGAGTGGGCCGAACCCTACCGCGCCCGCCGCATCTACGATCTTCTCTCGACGCGGGAGAAATTGACGGCCGACGATTTTCGCCGCGTGCAGGGCGATACGTATTCCATCGGAGCGGCGCTTTTCGCCCGCGAGCTTCTCAAGATCGCGCCGGAGATGACGGCGCTCGCGCCCGCCGATGATAAATGGCGCGCGACGCTTCGACTGCTGGAAGAGTGGGACGGCCGCATCGCGGCCGACTCCCATGCGGCGTTGCTCGTCGGGGAGATGCGTGATGCTTTTCGCAACCGTGTGCTCGCGGCTGCGATCGGGCCCGCACGCGCTAAAGCATACAGGTGGACCAACCGGGGCACCTTCATTGATCGGCTCATCACGGAGCGGCCGCCCGAATGGCTGCCGAAGGAATTCAAGAGCTATGCGGAGCTGCTGCGCGCGAGTCACACGGATGCCCGCCAGGCGCTCACCGCGCGCCTCGGCGCCGACGACAGCCAGTGGACGTGGGGGCGCAGTTCGCAGGTGCGTTTTCCGCACCCGCTCGCCGCCGTTCCGCTCATCGGCCTGCAATTCACCATCGCTCCGTTTCCACAAAACGGCAGCGCCAGCAGTTTGGCGACGGTGAATGTGGGCGCCTATGTCTCGATGCGCCTGATCGCCGACACGAGCGACTGGGACAAAACTCAGCAGGGCATTGCACCGGGACAATCGGGCAATCCGGCCGATCAACACTGGAAAGACCAGATCGCAGACTGGCGTGATGTGACGCCGCGCGTCTTTCCCTTCACCTCAGGGGCAGTCGCCGCGGCGACGAAAGAGATCATCATGCTCGCGCCCGTAACGAAACTGAATTCAACAGCTCAGACAACTACTAATCTCCCCGACGCACACATTCCGACTGTAACAGTTGGATTAAGCGTTGAGGGGAGTAAATACGACGGTTTTTAAGAGCATTTTTTACGGATCAGTGGCCGCTCGTTATTCAGCGGACGCGCGAAACGCCCGCTCAGGCACGGGCGGCCCGGGATGGCAACTTGATTTAAGCCATTGTTAATGTTCGGAAACGCGCGTTTAGTGGTATTAAGGTAAATAGTTACGGGAATTAGATCCTTCCGGCACAAATGTGCCGTCCGACATGGTCTAATTCGGCCATGATTTTCTGTTAAAAATTGGGCGTTTTCTCCGATGCGCCCTATTGTCAATCCTGTAATATTGATTTTGCGCTGAGAAGTATGAGTTTGGAGCACGAAGTAAATTCGTGCGGCCCGGGTCGGCTAACGACCTAACTTCCTTTTGCCTCAGGGCTTGCAGTTTAGCCTCCAGGTAAAAAGCCAACATTACAGGAATAGTGCCATGCGCCTGCGCGGCCATAGGTTTTTACTGAAGAGCGCCATCATGCTGGCTCTTCCTGTGCGAAGTTTGATC
>JANOGZ010000426.1:0-4519 GCA_031406255.1 Pyrinomonadaceae bacterium
GATGCACCTCGTGCCCATCGGAACGCAGCAATTCCGATACCATTTGTAACATGGTTATCTCATCATCAACGAGGAGCACTTTCAAGCCGGTAAGTTCCGGCGGGCAGGGGAGCACCGCCCCGATCTCGGCTGTCGGATGGACGCGCTCCGCATCCATCGCCTTCCGGCTAATGGCCATCAGCGGGAGGTTGACCGTGAAGGTCGCTCCCTGCCCCTCGCCACCGCTTTCGGCGTGCACGCTTCCGCCGTGCAATTCCACCAGATGACGGACGATGGCAAGTCCGAGCCCGAGACCTCCCTGCGCGCGTGTGGTTGAGCTATCAGCCTGCCGGAAGCGCTCAAAGACATGCGGCAAAAGCTCCGGACTGATCCCCGGCCCTGTATCGCTCACCGTAATTTCGATGTGCGAGTTGACGCGTTCGAGCCGGACCTGCACACGCCCCCCCTTCGGTGTGAATTTGATCGCATTAGACAGCAGGTTCCAGACCACCTGCTGCAAGCGATCCGCGTCACCCGAGACGGGGCCTGTCCGCGGGTCGAGTACCTTTTGCAGCCGGATGCTCTTGGCCTCGGCGGCTGGCCGCACGGCTTCGATGGCGGCCTCGATGGCAGGCGCGAGTTCGATGGGGCGAACGTCGAGGCGAAGCTTCCCGGTAATGATGCGCGACACATCAAGCAGGTCATCGATCAGTTGGGCCTGCGACTTACCCTGACGTTCGATCGTCTCCAGCGCGCGCGTCGTGGAGGTCTTGTCAAGTTGACCCGCCCGCAGCAGGTGCGCCCAGCCGATGATCGCCGTCAGGGGTGTGCGCAATTCATGCGAGACCGTCGCCAGAAACTGATCTTTGAGCCGGCTCGCCTCCTCGGCCTCGACGCGCTCGCGCTGCGCGCTGGCATATAACCGGGCGTTATCAACCGCTGTCGCGGCACGCCGCGCCAGCTCTTCAACGAAAACCAGGTCCGCTTTTGTGTAACGGCGCCCCGATTCGGCTGTCACAAACGTGATCGCGCCGAGAGTGTTTCCCCGTGCGCGCAAGGGCACAATCATGTACGAGCAGAGACCGAGGTCGCGAAGGATACGCAGGTGCTTTTCGTCGCGCGCGACGCTGACCAGCAGCGCATCGGGTATCTCCCGGGCAAACGCTGACTGGCCGGTGCGCAGCACCTCCGCCAGTGGCTCCTGTCCCGTCGAGCCCGCCTGGTAGTGATGCTGAAGCTCTTGCGCCAACTCCACTTTGGACGGGTCCGGATGGGCCACCGCGAGACGTTGCACAGATCCGTTCTCTCCGATCATATCAACGGCGCACCAGTCAGCGAGGCGCGGCACGGCCAGACGCGCGACGCTTGCCAGCGTCGTCTGGTAATCGAGCGAGGCGGCGAACGTCGTACCGGCTTCATAAAGGAATGCTTGCAGCTCCTCTGCCTGCTTGCGCTCGGTGATATCCTGCACGTGAGTGGCGCGGTAAAGCACGTGCCCCTCGTCATCCTTCACCACCGTCATGTCAACCGTAACAGGGAAGATGGTGCCATCCTTACGGACGTGCTGCGACTCGAAGGAGTGGTGGCCTTTTTCATGCGCGAGGGCGAATTGCTCGCGCATGTCGGCGTGGCGCTCCGGAGCGTAAACCTCAGTCAGAGACTTGTTGATCAATTCTTCCACCGTATAGCCGTGCATCCTGGCGTAGGCCGGATTCATCATTTCCAGCGTGTTGTCGTCGGTGTTGCTGAGAGCGACGCCCCACTCGGCATGCTCGAAGATGTGAGCCCAGCGGTGCAGCGCCTGCTCGGCCCGTCGGCGCTCGGAAATGTCACGGATGACGCCGGTGAAGATGTGTTTGCCCTGACGGAAAAATTCACCGAAGGAGATCTCCAGGGGAATTTCCTGACCGTTCTTGTGAAGCCCGGGCAATTCGACGGCTTCCCACGAGATATGTTTCTGGCCAGTTTCGACGTACCTGTGGATGCCGGCCTGGTGAACGCGTCGCAGGTATTCGGGCATCAGCTTGACAAGGCTCTGCCCGATCAACTCTTTTGTGGGGTAGCCGAAGATTTTCTCCGCGGCACTATTGGCGAAGAGGATGATGCTATCTTCACCAATCGAGATGATCGCATCCGAGGCGGTCTCGGTGATGATGCGGTAGCTTTCTTCACTTTCCCTGAGCGCTTCCTCCGCCCGCCGGCGCTCGATGAACAGGCCGATCTGGCTGCCGATGGTCGCCATCATCCGGAGCAGGTCTTCATCAGGGTGCCTGATCTCGCGGCTGAAGAATTCCATCACGCCGAGAACCTCACCGCCGAGCAGGATGGGGAAAGCGAAAGCTCCATGCAGATCTTCACTGGCGGCAGCGGCAGCGCGCGGGAAGTTAGCGTCTTCAGTAACATCAGAGACCCAGAGCGGTTCACCGCTCTGCCAGACGCGACCCGGCAGCCCCTCGCCCGGCGCCAAAGTGATCCGGTGAGTGAGGGCCTCGAACTCGGCGACCTGGGCCGAAGGCGCATGCCAGCTTTCGAGACAGCGGAGCACACCAGCGCCGCGATCAACGCGCCAGAATGTACCGATTTCCCAGTCCAGGCACTCGCAGATGGTCTGAAGGAGACGCGGCGCGACCCCGCCAAGCGTATGTGAATCCGCCAGAGTGCGCGTGATCAGGTACTGCGCGGCCAGTCGTCTTTCCGTCTGCTTGCCCTCGGTGATGTCGCGCGCGACTTTCGAGAAGCCGCGTAGATTTCCGGCCTCATCGCGCAGGGCCGTCATTATACCGCTCGCCCAAAAAAGACGTTTGTCCTTGCGCATGTGCCAGCGCTCATCTTCAGCTCGCCCTTCAGCCTCCGCCTTCTTTATTTCCTGCGCGGGCACGCCCCTCTTGATATCTTCAGGCGTAAACAGGATCGAGGCGTCCTGGCCGATGATCTCCGCCTCCTTGTAGCCGAAGATGTGCTCTGCACCGACGTTCCAGCTCGTGACGCGGCCCGCCGTGTCGAGCAAAATTATCGCGTGATCACGGACGTTCTCATTCAACAGGCGATAGCGCTCTTCCGACTCTTGCAGCTCTCCCTCCGAGCGCCTGATGGTGAGGAACAGGGGACCAATCAATGCGATGCCAGCGGCCATCAATATCGAGATGGCAAGCGCGATTACTTCGTTCGTGAGATCGGCAGGAGGAATTGAGTTGTCTTCGGGGAGCGACCAAAACATCGTAATGGCGCGCCTGATGGCCATCAGGGAGAGCGCCAGCGCAATCAGCGTCCAGGCGATGCGTCGTCCGGTAACCCGGTTCAGTCTGAAAGCCAGCACCGCCGCGGCGATCTGAACGAGCAGAGACAGGGTAATAACAAATGTCACAACCATACGAGTGCGGCCCTTTAACTGAGAAAAGTAGCACGAGCCCTTCAAGGGGTGAAGAGGGGAGCTTACATGATGTCTCGCGCCGCGGCAGGCAGAGCCATGCCAGAGCGCAATGGGGGCAGACTCAACGGGGGAACAGCTTAACTCATAGCACGCCGGACCTCAGCCGCGTCGCGCAGGCTCGACAGAGGCGCATGCGAGCTCGCTTCTCAAAGCTTGATCAAATCCCATCTTCCGAGGCGAGCAAAGCCATTATATGACATTTTTAGATTGATGAGTGGCTGCATCTCGCGTCGGAGCCCCAGCCCGGCGCGCCGCGTCGAACAACGAGCTGCGGTTTATTTGACTTAAAGAATTCTCGTTATAGCGCGGAGTGGCGATCGGGTTTGCGCGCCGCGACCCCGGCTTGTGCCGATCGCCGGAAACGTGATCTGTGCTCGATTGTTGATGACATCCGTGCGAAGCTTCCCTGCCAACACGCTCACCGACGACCTCAGAGGCGAACTCTGAATGCTGCACCGATGACGTGGAGGTCGCCCGGACGCGTGCGCCCATCATTCTGCCTCATGTAGTAGAGCTCCAGCATCAGCTGCTTATTAAGCGCCCGGTTACCTCCAACCGTGAACCTGTTACGCACCCAGGCATCCGCTCGTGTGTCGTAGAACACCTCGTCCGAAGCGAAAAGCCGAAGATCGACATCCATCAGCTGCACCGGATGCTCGATCTGCAGACGGTTGCGATAGATCGTGAAGCTGGCAGGCGTGCGGAAGCGCCGTTCCAGCTGGTTGCGGTCACTCAGGGTGAAACTCCCGAGCGGGAGACGCACCGTGCCGACCAGTAATGCTCTCTGCTCGCTGACACTCTGGCTGGAAATTCGCCGGTCGTCCCGGTAGAGATAACCGGGCGCGAGCGTGAAATACTTGCCCAGTTTGAATGAGATGGACGCTCCACCGCGCTCGTCAACAAAGTCTCTGAGGTTACGGCCGAAACGGATCGAACCGTTGAAGATGAGATCAACCTTCTTGTTGAGCGGCACCGTAATCTGCAGCTCATTCCAGTTCTGCGTGTCGCCATTCGACGGTCGAGTCTGCGCGGAACTGATGCTGGCCAGACAAACCACCAGCGGAGCCAGCAAGAGCAGCCGGAACACGCGCGCGGCCATGCGCTGTACCA